>NZ_MWQY01000021.1 GCF_002087085.1 Marispirochaeta aestuarii
GCTAGGGTAAAACCGCTGGCGGAGTTCATTTCTATTCGGAATCGCTCACTTTAGGTTACAATTATATTCTCAAAACTATACGTCGAAACTAAGGATTTTCAGTACTCACATATTACCTTTTTAACCAAAAGATTTTCATTCTGGATATTATTTCATTATCCTCATTGATCTTATGAATAAACAACCATTATTGTAAATGTTAGTTAATTTTCTTTTCAATATCGTTGTAGAGGTTCTAAAAATCATTCGACTCCATTTTAATTATTTTTGCTTTTTTATCAGTATCAATCAGTTCAATATTCAGATTATTTCTTGCATATATAAATGCGATATCACCATTCTCAAAGGCTTCCCCCGGTTCAGGTTTTACTATAACACGCAATCCTTTTTTCTTTAATTCTGAAATCTCAGTACTCAAGTCTTCACATTTAAAACAAATATGGTGCAATCCTCCCCCTTTCATTGAAAAAGCAAAAACATTTGATGTAGCATCTGTTGGCTCTATCAATTTTATCAAGATAGAACCTTTTTTTTCTAGAAAAACTACCTTAACCTTTTGCCTAGTATTAACAACGATTTCTGTCTTCTGTTTGTAATCAAAAACTTTCTCCCAATGAGCAATTCCGTCTTTAACTGATTTGACTACAATTCCTATGTGATCAATTATCATTTTCCACCTAATTCCTTACTTTTCTCTATTTCTAATAATATCCATGCTGTTTTTTATCATCAAGCATAGCGTACTTCTTCCCACAGAAACAACCATAAAGGCTTTTTCTACTTTTCAACTTTTCTGCCACTTCAATAAATTGTTGATCATCTCTGTCACTATCAATTTGGTTTTCTAACAAAATAAATAGATACTATAAATATATTTATACCTAACTTTCAATAATATATTTAATTGGAAATTCCCAGCATAAATAAATGAACTATATTGAGATTATACTCTCAACGATTTTTTTATACATCTCTAATTTTTTATGAGAATGATCGTTTTCCAAGACTAATACTTTAACTCCATTTTTTTTATAAAACTGACTAATACTTTCCAGCTGCCCTTCCATCTGCTGTAGACGCTCAAGCAATTCTAACATAGAACACTGCTTAATGCGTTCAGGTATTCCCTGATTCCTTTTCTGCATCCTACGCATACACTCATCAGGTGGCGTTTTTACGAATACTACCATAGAAGGCTTGGGTATTTTCCTAAGATAATTCACGATGGAATTATCCGGAATCTCTATATGCGACTGGTTAAAAAAAGAAAGAGAGCGCTGTGAAAGACTCTCATCGAATAGAACAATAGCATCGTCCCCTATACTTTCATTTAGGAAAGAATATCTGCTCGCGCCTAGTAAAAAATATTTTAAGGCCATTTTTCTCTCTTTCTCTGATATTTTTTCATACTCCGGTAGCTCAAAGTATGTTGAAAGGCTTTTTCCGTAAATACTTAAATAGCGAATTAGGTAGTGGGAGAAGTAATTAGATTTGCAGAATATAACTCCTATACGGTTTTCAAACAGAAGACGGGGAAAATATTTAACAAGAAAATGATACTTTGAATCTACATTTACTCTCTTCATCCCTAGAAGCAAAGCTCGGTTAGGAGAATATATTGGTGATCGACGGAGCATTCGATGTAAGAGAATATCCTTCATAATTGTTGATTTTCCCGAACCTGGTAGACCTATAATATCAATAAATTTCATATTCTTGTCTTTTCTTTCACTCTATGGAACGTTAAAATAGTTGTTGTGTCAAAGTAAACATTGAAAACGAGGAATTAGCATGTCTTTCTTAAAAAAAAACAATAGTATTTCGATCACTGTATACCCACACACTGAAATCTTTATCCGGAATAAGGTCAAAAGAGTTAAAAATGGTAAAATCTCTATTCTACTTAAGAATGGTGTCTATCTATGTCGCTATAAATGTCCCGGAAAGCCTTCCTTCACGCGACTCCTCTTTCTTAACAATCTAAAAGATGAAATATCCTTTGACTACCGTTTATTGCAAGATATGAGTGAACATCACTATAATGTTAAGGTACATAATCCTGAAAGACTTCCTTTTGAACCTGAAACCCTTAAAATTCCTGGAGCTCATGTGCATCTTGGAGTTCAACTGGGAGAAGGTCCTTCGACATCCTTAGGTTCTTACTCCATAAAACTAAGAAGCTTTGCTATTAGCAAATATGAAGTCACAAATAAACAGTTTTCTACTTTTGTCCAATCGACAGGTTATGTCACAGATGCTGAGCAATCAGGAGGAGGATTTAGCACCGATGGAAGGGGTCATTGGCAATGGCTACCTTCCGCGCAATGGAGGCATCCATTTTTAAAAAACCGAATTTCCCTACCAGATGATCATCCTGTTGTTATGGTTAGCTGGGATGATGCCATGGCCTATTGTAAGTGGCTCAGCAACATGACGAACAGAAACTACAGGCTGCCCAAAGAAGCGGAATGGGAATACGCAGCACGAGGCGAAGATCATCGTCTATTCCCCTGGACACGTTCTTTTAATGGTGATTTTCACAACTACTGCAATCACGGAAAAAGCCATAAGAAATCTTTAGGTAGAGGTTCTATTCATGACGGGTACCTTCTAACTTCGCCAGTTAATGCATTCCCACGAGGAGTTAGCCCCTTCGGTGTGTGGGACATGTTAGGAAATGTAAAAGAATGGATGGAAGATGATTTCATCTACTATGACGAAAAAAAGAACTCGCAACACGCAAATCAAAAGGAAGAACAATACGGATCTATAACTATTCATGGCATTCCCAAAACACTCCGCGGAACCGGTTTTTACGGAGATCCCCAAGGTTATTTTCTGAATGCAATCGCACGTAACAGTCATGTACATAAAGCTCGTTTTTCAGCCCTTGGTTTCAGGCTCGTTGAAGAATTATAGCTTGCGTGCCAACTTCCAAGGTTATGATAGATTAGCTTACCTTATCTGACAGAAGTTAGGGAGTTAGCCTTTCGGTTAAGTAAATTGCCTTATAGTTTACCGAGTAGTCATCTGTTGCCCCTATCTGTTCTAACCATACAATTGGTAGGGAGTCAGCGTCAGCTGGTAAATATTGAGGAATTTGTACGTAGCGACACTTAGCGTCTTGAGCACTTATGAGCAAGCGCTCTGACGCCCATCCATCCTCGAAATTCCATTCTTTAAGATACACCTTAGCCTCATCGATATAGACCATGAACAGGCTATTTCCCCAGGCAGATAACAGCGGAAACATTTCAACCTGATAGGATGCTTCTACGGTTACCGATGTCGGCCATGAATCCCTCCATTTCTTGTAAGAATGACGTATCTGATAATCTTTTTCTTCTCCCTGAACCTGATCTACCCAGACCACATGAATCCAGCCATCTTGTGTTTGTGTTGTTGAATACTGACGAGTCATATTATCATCCCATATGATGTCGATCGCATCGGTATCAGCACTAAACCCATTGGTATCGTTATCATAACGATATATTTTGATAGTGTTTGGATCTCCAGATGTACCACTCCCCTCATTCCAAGAGACAAGTGCAATTGCCCCGTCAATGATCACTGAACCGATCCGTGACTCTCTTACTGGAGTGAAAATCTCATAAGGGCCATTCCAACTCTCACCATTGTTGGTAGAACGGTAATATTTAACAGCATCTTGATCATCGTTAGCATTTCGAGTAAATATTATAACATCACTCCCAACAGCATTTATATTGCCAGATGTTTGGTCGTTTTGAGTATAAGCATCTATTTCAATCGCAGGATTGAATTCAAGGCTGCCGTTTTTGTTTACAAGGCGAAGATATTCACCTGGATCTCCTCGATTAATAAAGTGGATATTGTCATCTCCATCTCTTGCGATACTTAAATGACGTTCCCAGCCCTGAGAATCACTCCAATTCCAGCTATCCCCGCCATCTGAGGAGTAGTAGGTGTCTAAACCAGAATCGGACTCCATGGCAAGCCAGATTTTTTTCGGATCTAAAGACGATTGGACAATCTTATAACGAGGGATTCCGAGAAGTGAGTCTTTATTAGCACCGGAAGCTTTTATCGTCACAATCTCGGAACTGGGGGGATTAGGGTCAGTGTTAATAGATTCTGAGTCATTCTTTGTATCAGAAAAGCTACAGCCCATTAACAAGAATATAAGAACACAACGCCAGGCATCTTTATAAAAGCTATTCATTATACATCTCCAAGATTTTTATCTCTCTTAGCATTGTTCTCTACAACAGATTTTTCCAGACAATCAACTATTTTCTCTGCAATAACTCTATTATCATAACGCTTCACTATTTTTTGATCTTCACGCGCATACTGTTTTAACTCTTCATAATTGAGATAGGCTGAAACTAACTTCTCAGAAAAAGATTCCAAGTTGTTTTCTGCAAAACTTATAGAACGAAATTCTTTTTTCAAGAAAAGTGTCGCCTCTGTACCAGTAGTTACAATGGGAACTGCCAGACTTAAGGCATCAAAAATTTTTATAGGACGTATTGCCCGAGCCATCTCTTTTTTGTCGTCAATGGGTACTACATAAAGGTCGATTAACTCGGTGAAAAGAGGTGCATCTTGATAGTCTACCTTACCAAATAAAGTAATAGGTAAGTGTTCCTTTTCTTCCAGTAATTTTAGCTCAGGCTCAAGAATCCCTTCCCCTCCTATCAAAAAATAGGATTCAGGAATTTTTTTATGAATGGTCTTTATGAGGGGAATTAGAATATCTTCTATACCTTTAAACGGAGACATATGCCCAAGCCAACCTATAACAAATTTCTGAGATAAAAAGTCAAGCTCATGAGGTCGTTCTTTTTTGAGTGAATGAAAAACTTCAAGGTTAGTACCAAACCAAGTGACCTTTATCTTATCTTGCGGAGCACCATTGTATATGAGTAATTTTCTTAATTCCTCTGTTGGTACTAAAACAAGATCGACACTCCGATAAATAGAGTTCATACACGATTTCAATTTTTTTGGTCTCTTTACCACACCAGAAGCTGTCTTATATTCATAGATAGGATCAACAGGGTCATAGACGAGTTTAATACTAAAAATTTTTAACAGCTTCACATAGAGTCGAAGATAAGTATGGCTACGTTCATTCCATCCAGAGATCCAGAGCATCTTTATGCCATGAATTTTTAATACAACTGCTATATACAAGGGATAGAATAAGTATTTTAGTAATTTGGGTACTTTTTTCTCATTGAGAATTTTACAACTGAAGAATTCTTTGTAAAATCCCTGATTTTCAGTATTGCAAGTAAAGAACCACTTAACTTTATATCCTCGGGAAAGAAGAACGCGCGAAATATAATATTCCCTATAATTACTTGGTATCTTAATAGCCCTGTTAAACACAAAGGCAATCCGTGATATATTATCCTGCATCAGGTTCCTTTTCCTTTTTTAATCCGCTCCCCCATCCCATGAACGCACCAATTCTGCTTCTAGGGCCAACGACCTTGGCGGGATTTCCCGAAAGTACACTGTAAGGCTTGATGAACATCTTACCTACCACAGATTTCGGGAATACTACACAGCCCTCAGGAATAACAGTCCCAGGCTTGATAAAAGAATCTGCACCAATCCAGCAGTCAGCTCCAATAACAACAGGCTTTCCTTCAAACCCCTGTTGTAAAATAGGTATTTCTAAGTCTTTGAAGAGATGGTTAACAGTCCATATTTTGACCCCAGGACCAAAAATAGTGTTTTCCCCTATCTCGATCCCCCCACCAGCCTGAAACATGCAACCAGAGGCAATACCAACATTATCTCCGAGTCGTATTTTATAGGGAAACTTAAATCGGTTACCCGGGTCTATCATTATCGATTTACCAGCAGCAGCAAAAAAGTGGGATACAATCCTATATCGAAAATAGCGACCTAAATAACCAGGCGTCTCGCGAAAAACACTTTCGATATATTCATAAATTCCTCTATGACTAAACAAATCTTTTTTTAGAGACGTGAAAAATCCAAATACTTTAACAGGATTTGACTTAGTTATCAGCCATGGTTTATCTTTCACTTTTTCTCCTAGCTTCAATAGGCCTCGCTTTGTACCCCATCATCCGGATCAACTCGTAATTCCACCCTAAACCCTGTGCAGGTTTCCATCGTTTGACTATTCTTAATTTATTAGGGAAAGAAATAAAAGTGTATAAAAAATACCCCCCCCACTTAAAAAAAGATAGCACCCTCACGACAAGCCAGAATATAATGAAGCGATCATAAAGACGCTCTTCATACATAACCCGCAGCCTTGCTCCTCCTCGTCCACTAGTGAAAGCCCGTTTAATAATACTACTTTTTTGTAGAAGACTCGCCGGAACTCGATGACCAATTTTTATAGAAGGATCGTAAAGAATAGAATACCCTTTTTTTCTAAGAGTATTTAAAAAAGAGGTTTCACTCCCCATTATCCTGTTTTTTGGTCGAGGTCCTATTGTTTCATCGAATCGCATACCTTGGTCAAAGATTTCTTTTCGCATCCATATATTTGTACCTACAGGATTCTTATCGACACTAAAAGATTTTGCTTCTGATCCCAAATCAAGCTTTGAGAAAGCCAGACCCTGAGATGCAAGCACTTTCGCCCAATACGGAATCTCTTGTTCAGGCCATATCAGGAAAACATTACCACCGAACACAGAGTATTCATTCCACTTCCTAACAGAAGCTTTTAGACGAGAAAACAAGTCTCTCGGAAATGTCACATCATCATCAGTAAAAAAAACAACATCACCAAGCTCAAGTTTATCCAGAGCGCAGTTAAGGGCACAGTTTTTCCCTTGCTTCCTTTCAAATATATATGAAATAGGTAGCTTTGCGGAGAATCTCTCAATAACAGAAATGGTAGAGTCAGTACTATTGTTATTTATAATCGCGACCTCAACTCTGTGACCAGAAAAATCAACGACGCTGAGGGATTCTAGTGTTTTCTCAAGCATATCACTATTATTATAGGTAGGTATAAGCATAGTAACATCAATCAAAAATAACTCCTTTTTCGCTTTTTCGAGCTACAAGCAGAATAGAAGATCCAAGGAGAACATCAAAAATATGCAGACTTATTTTTGAGAAAGCATGTGCTCTTCCCTTCATGAGGTATTTTCTCCGTGTTATGTGATAA
Source organism: Marispirochaeta aestuarii (assembly GCF_002087085.1). Lineage (NCBI taxonomy): Bacteria > Pseudomonadati > Spirochaetota > Spirochaetia > Spirochaetales > Spirochaetaceae > Marispirochaeta > Marispirochaeta aestuarii. The sequence goes on from NZ_MWQY01000021.1 coordinate 7,154, forward strand.
TCGCTCTGTACAAGCCATTTTTTTACTTTCCCGTAATCCGTTAAACGAAATGCTGAATTTATCTTTTTGGCTTCTGTTCCAAGTTTTTTCAGAATTTTTCTATACTTCAAATTTTTTCTATTTAAAGAAATAATAAAAAGCTGGCCATCTTTATCAAGGAATTTCTTTAGTCCATATAGTAAACCGGTAGGATTTTCTATATATTCTAATACATACCGCACTAAAATAATATCAAATTTTCTGTTTTTCAATACTGTCTCGGCTTTATTCATATCGGCTGAAAGGACCTCTATACCTTTCATCCTGCTGCTAATACCAATTAAGTCATCGACTGGAATCGCAGTGACTGTCTTGCCTTTTTTTATTAACTGTGCTTCAAACTCACCTGAACCACAGCCAACAGAAAGAACTCTTTTTCCGGGAACGTCGATATTTTTTTCAGGTAACTCTTGAAGCTTTTCATAAATTAACTTATCAAAGTACCAAGTCTCTTTTAGTGCACCAGGATTAAAAAAAGATTTAAGTTTTACTTTATTGCTTCTCAACAAATCTAACTGTGCTGAAAATTCATCAAATGGAATGCCAAGTTTTCCGATATATATGTCCGGCAGATGATGTAGTAGACAGTCGTCGATTTCTGATATACAGATCATTTTATTAAAACCACACTGAGTATAAGGATCGGTCGCGGCTGAACATAGTAGATCATATTTTCCTGCATGTGGAGGAACCATAAATCCCTTCGATCGAATTGCACTCTTAAGTTGTTTGCGTGTTAGCATAAACGAGGCAGAGTGCAGGTTAGAAAAGTAAGCAAAGGAATATGGTCCTACTTGCAATACTGAATCGATATCCCAGTAAAAATGAGAATGTACTGAAGAAATATATTTTTTTTTATCCGAACTTTCTTCATACCTTAAAAAACCTGGGATATATGCATCTGGTAGATATTCATTCCATATCATAAAGGAATCTACATGCCGTTCTTCGATCAATGTATCGTCTTCTGAATAGATAAAAAGATCGTATTCATCTTGTTGTCTAAAAAATATCTCTTTGTGTCTAAAAGGCAAACTCCAAGGATTTTTTGAAGGTAGACCTATACAGACTCTAATATCCGGTGCGTAATTTTTTGCGATATTCGACATGATTACAATCTCTACATCATGCCGCATTCGCCTGTAAGACTCTATTAAAAGTTTCACATAATGATCGTTTTTACTACCATAATTTGCTATGGCTACTAATATTTTTAATTTATTCTTCATCACATTTTTCTCAGTTTTCGATATTTTCTTTCGAAAAGTTTTTTTAGGTCCTCTTTATCATTGGACATGAGACAGAACTTCAGAAGAACAAAAACGTACACTCCAAGACCTATCAGTGTCTCAATTCCTAAAAGAAACCAACTGTCTGGTGTTTTCAACACCTTGAGGAACAATAGGAACATAAAGCTTATCACTGCTGGCATATTCCCAGGAATAATTGTTTCGTGAATCCACTGCTTATATCCGAGGTGAGCAAGCTTCAAGCCCAAAGGTATTTCTAAGAAAGGTTTTATAAAAATAAATACTAATGCTGTCGATAGAGCAGAACCAAAAGCTCCTAATTGTTTATATCCCACCAGGTAAAGAGTCAACAGTAGATTGATAATCTGCATAAATATAGACCTTAAGGCCACCGGTTTTATCTGCCCTGATGCTACAGCAATTTTATGTGTCATACGGATACCTAAGGTTAAAATCTCAGACCCAAGTATTAATAGAGAAACTGTTCCAGCAAGAAGATATTTTTCACCCACATACAATCGCATAAACTCTTGATTAAAAACCATGACAGGGATACTAAAAAATAATACAGCCCAAGTAGCATACCTTCCGAACCGTGTGAAAGTCCTTCGTATCTTTTCAAAGTCTTTAGATACATATAATGAGGTAAGACCAGGCATGATTGGCTCAGTGATCAATAAAAGGGCATCCTCAATTTGTTTCTGAAAAAGAAAGCCAAGATGAAATGAGGTTACGTCAAAGGGTGTTGCGAATTTATTGAGAATTATGGGATCCGCACTAGTTCTTATACGATTAGCAATCCGTCCCACAAAAGCCCAACCTCCATAAGAAAGTAGTTTTTTTCCTCTTTCCCAAGAAAATGAGTTAAATGAAAATCTTAGCTCGGGTAAAGCCTTTTTTGAGAAAAATACTGTCAATGACAATCTTATTATATTCGCAGTTTCCATAGAAACAACAACCCAAAGCACTCTATTACTTATCCTGGTAAGCAAGAAAAAAAGAAGCAGAGCACGAAAAATTGTAGTTAGTACATTGAAAACATTTATAAGAATGAATTTTTGTTTAACAAAAAGACCTACAGTAAATGGCATCAATGCTAATTGTAGACAAAATGAGAAAACCATAATGCCAAACATTATTTTTGCATCCAATACAAACTGGCTTTTTATATTTAGTATGATATTTACATGCAATGAGAAAAACAGACCCGCAACAAAAAGAACCGTAGCTACCGATACCTGGAGGATAACCATGGTACTGGTCATCTCTTTCACACCATCGATATCATTAAGTGAATATGCTTCGGTGATATATCTGGCAACTCCACTAGTTAAAATTGTTCGTACGATTGTAACGAGCATCATAACCGATAAGACGACTGGGTAAATACTGTACTCAGCCGCACTTATTCTACGCAGCAAATACTGTTGAAGCCAAATTAGTATTATGAGATTGATTCCTCTGGCTATCACCGCACTCAAAGAGTTGAAAGCAAGAAGTTTTTTATTAAATTGAATTATATTATTTGATTTTTTCGTAATTTTTCTTCCTTCCTATGATGAATAACAAATCTAAACAATATTTTTCTAATATAGAAGTAAACGAAAGTACTATAAGACTTATCAGATAGAAATGAAAAAGGGGCATATCCTTCTGATGACGATAAAACCAACAGAAGGAGTAACGTATGCCCCACAACAAATATATCCCCTTTCAGTGGGAAGGCTTATTCCATCCATATTTTATTACCCGCACAACAGTACCTATAATAATTCTTAGACGTGTTCTTAAGTCCAATTGTTTCCATGCTTTTCTTAATGGAACACCTTTAAATCGTGTTACAGGGATACCTAATAACTTTAAAACAAAAAGTCTTCCCCAGATAGCGCATCGTCGGTTGATAATACCGGAATCAGTTCCCTGAGATCGAAGTATTTCATCCTTTTTAATTTCTCTTAGGACGAGATAACCATCTTTTATTGCATCCTCTACGATAGAACATCCTTTCTTTGTTCTGGCGACAACAATGGAAAGGCCTAGGTTGCCATCATGCTTATATAAATGCCATGCATCGCCACATGCAATGTCAGCAAGATCACCCATACCATCTGCACACAGCCTACATCGCAACCCTCTAGAAGCTTGAAGTATATGCCAAGATTCTGCATATGAATATAAATTGTAATTCTGTAAATCTTTTGTTTTTATTCTAAACTCACCTGGCCAGCCATTACCCCTATAATGTACTTCTTGAAGATTTTCCATCCTACCATCCATAAAATCATTTACCAGGTCAAACGCACTCTTGGTAGCAGGCACTCCTGCACAAAAAAAAGACAAAACTAAAGGTATACATTCTAATAATTCTGGCTGTTGTTTTATTGTCAGCGCCAATGCGGCTACGTCACAAGGTTTACCTACAAAAACATATTTTTTTTTATTTTCTCTTATAACTGAGAAATGTTCACATGGCGATGAAGGTGCATAACGAGATCCTGCCTTCTGTAAGATTTCAACAGAAGACTGACTGATTACATTACAGTTTTTCCAAGGTTCTGCAGCATCCATACCTGTATGCGCTACATAATCAATAAGATCATTTTCGAGACAGTATGTTGAAATAGCAGTTATTATACCTCCGGAAGAACCGATCCTCCGAACATCCTGATTTGCTGCATGTCCAATCCAAGCCTTAACAACCGGCCCTACCAAAGGATCAACAGAGATTTTGTTAACCTGTGCTGGTACACATATTCCCGGACATACCTTAAGAGACTTCTTGTTTTCTTCTGGAGTTAGATCTCTTAACAAAGCTGGGCGTAACCCCTCCTCTGGATAGTCAATCATAATAGCAACATCGCTTCCTAATATATGAGTGCATGCACCACAACCGATACAAAGCCGGTTATTAATTACATCTAATAGTGTATTACAGTTCCGCATAATTCCTCAACTTTTGTTCATCTACTTCTTGTTTAATATTTCCTACTAGACCAAGAAATGAGAAAAAGAAAAACAATATCTGTCCAAAATACGAGACTCCGACGAAAGAAACAGCATGTGTAAAAATAACAGCGAACAAAGACCATATATATATTTTTTTATTCGTTTCAACAGTACTTCTATATGATATCACAAGGATCTTGAAACTGTTTAAAAGAATCAAAATAAACAATACCAAAGTGATTATTCCACCTCGAACTCCTTGAAGAATATACATATTTGTAATATCTTGTAATCCCCATCCCCAATGTGCTGTTGATCTTATTCCAAATATCATCCACTCATTTAAATTTGTTACAGCTCTATCTATTAATAAATACCTATGATATCCTGTAGATCCACCTGTTATATCGATTCTAGATAACAAATGCCAGACAGGAGCATCCATAAAATAATTTAATGCGATTATACAAATAACTCCTATAACTATAATATCTTTTAATCTATTTTGATATTTTCGCAATGAAACTGCAAATAAACCAGCCATTAAAGAGAGTATTGGCCCACTTGAACCCGAGGCAAATGTTATAAATATTCCTGCTAATAAACTGACCCAAATGATTCTATTTCCACGATTGAATTTACTTTTCAGTAATCCGTATGAGAACGTGAAAATTGTTGCACCATATGTACCAAATAAAATAGCATGTGAGAATGAACTCTGAACCCTCACCTGTCCATTACGAATCCATACTACTTCTCGAACACCGCCCAATGCACCAAAAGGATTTATATGTGTAATATATTCATAAGCAGCAAAAAAAGCCAATATAGAAGTGAACATTAAAAGTGATTTACCGAAGATTTTTAGCTGCGTCCTTGACCTTGTATAGATCCGTACAACAAGATAAGCCCCTAAGGAATCAATACTGTAGCCGATTCTATTAAGTAAAGCTGAAATACTTGTCCACAGGAATGTATAAGCTACCATGAGCACAATAATGTACATCACTATCAACACATCAAAATTAGTAATAACAAAACCAGAATATTCATTCCTTATAATTTTTCGAATGAAAATGCAAATTATAAGTATTCTTAGATATGGAAAGTCAATACCATAGACGACAATGCGTTGTCTCGCAGCAACAAATAAACCAACAAATATCAGTCCTACGATCACATAGTTTTTATCAGAAAAAAATACCCATATTATTGATGATAACAATATAAAAATTGTAATAGGATGAGTAATAGTCTCATTATAGCTATACCAGTTTATTTGTCTCATCGAATATATTTCAACTCTTTCTGAGAACACGCTCGATTTGATCTTTACTTTTATCCAAGAAATCAGGTATTATTTTCTCTAAATACCTTTTTGTTTTTTCACGGTTCCTATAAGAATCTATCACAAGTTTCATAACATTTTTATTTTCTTCATATATACGTAAGTCTATAACACACTTATCTGCGCCACATATTTCAAATACGCCCTTAGCTTTATCGCTGTAAGATAATGATGCTGTTGGTACCTTTGACGAAATAGATGCAATTGTCGAATGCATCCGAGCACCACAGAACCAATTCAATTGAGCAATCACCCATTTTACTTCATTTTGATTGTAGTTTACATCGACCAATTTTACTCTATTTCTATCTGAAGCTTTCACTTTTTGATAAGTTTCATAACATGCACTTGAATCAGAAGTCTCATCATCCTCATTACCCAACACATGGGATATTAAATAAATATTCACGGCTGTATTAGAAAGGAACCAATCTATTATTTCATCCATTATTTCTTCATAATGTATTTTTATTTTGAAGTCTTTATAATTTTTTGATCGATTATACAGCAAACCATTTATATTAATTCCTATATTATTTTTTTTATTTTTTCCTTCCAGACACTGAACCAGGTGACTATTTTGGGGTTTTATCGCTGGTAGTTGAAATGCAAGATCCGCTCCTATATGAATCTTTTCTAAAACTTCACTGCCAATATTCAAATTTTTTATAACTTCTACACTTAATCTATCACGTGTCCAAATGCAGCTAGCTTTTTCCATAATCCTTTTTGCTTCTTTTCGTGCATAAATACTTTTAAATGGTCCATAAGTCTGTGGCAGTAGGATTAAAGGTGTTTTCATTCTCAAAACTATCTTCTTTCTTAAGAGTGTAGCCTTAAATCTTTTTGCACCATACATATCGGTGAAGCTATCTCCACCTGTGATATCCAATACAAAATCAGCATTTTTTATATTTTTAACACATTTATTGTAAAGTCCACCGAAAAAGCTACAAAAAGTCATATTCCATAAATTGTCTGGCCTTAGGAACCTTTTCGAGTAAAAGCTTCCATACGTTTCTAACTCTATCACCCTTCCATCAATAATGACATACTCAGTTCTCCATCCTTTAGTGAAACATAGCATAGTTATTTTAGCATCGGGATATATTCTTGCAATCCCAGCCAGTATTGAATATCCTAGTGCAGACACACCCAAATTTCCAGTGTCAAATGAAGCACCCATTATCACTATATTCATAATATTTGTATGTTACTTTCCTTTTATCGGAAATTCTTTTTTAACCTTTCGCGTAATCGTTTAGGAATTTTTTTGGTCCAATTACGTCCATTTTTGCAGTATGAAACATCCAAAAGTTCGGGCCACATAAAATCGACTAATGATACTAAAAAATCATTTTTTAAAAATTCATTCACATTTATACTGGACACTATTTCTAGGATTAGTCGATTATTAAAAGGTGATAGTGACTCATAAAACAGTTGCGAGCCTGTTTCCCCAGGACTCATCCATCTTGATCGTTGTTCAAGATACATAAGATTATATGCTGTAATCGGTGAAACATCAGGAAGAGATTGAAACCATCTGTTCACTGCATACTTTATTTTCACTGGCCTGTTATAAAACTCCTTTAGTAGACTCTCTATTTTCACATTTTTAGGTTTTTTTCTATGCCAGTAAAAGCTTTTACATATTGCACCTAGATTACCATTCACGTGAACTGTATTATGTCCAGATAACAAATTGCATGTAGAGACAATCTCTCTTCTTTTTCCTATCGACATAAATGAACTATTTTGATCATATAATTTCAATAGCCACTTTTCAGGCCTAAGGATTGGATAAACCTTGTGATTCAAATTGAAAGTATCTGCCAATCTTTTGCTTAAAACGTAATCACAGTTTTTTAGATCTTTATCAGCAATAGTAAAATAATGGAGACTATTTTTAATGTTTCGTGATGCGGATAGATTAACTCTAGTATCTTTACCACCTGTCAATGAAACTATTAAGTCCCATTCCTTAGAAGCATATTCAAGAGTATTTCTAAGAATTTTAGAAACTTTTTCTAATGCATCAGAGTAGGAAATATTCTGTGTTGATTTCTTAGGCCAAAACCTTTCTATAACGCCAGTCGTTAAATTCAATTTATGATTTGCCATTAGTGCTCTGATATTTTTATATGGCGTTAAATCACCAGGATACCATTCATCTGACGATCCAAAAGGAAAACATGAATCCAAATCTTTGTCTCTTTCTACATTTTTTGATATTAACAAAGGAGTGGATGCAACTGAATAAGAAGAATAATACACCCCTCTGAGAGCCGCAGGATCGGTAAAAATGCTAATCGATTCGGATTCACATAAAACTATTACATACGACCCAGATAAGAACTCACAAAAATCATCAATTTCGTTTCCTATATCCAAAGATTTCTTAATGAAATTAGTGGATTCTAAGAGAGTGTCTAAATGAGGAACTAGTAAAATACCTAATATAATTATCCGCTTAACTTTTGGTTCACTTATATTTATCATCCGGACATTCAGATCCGGATGATAATATAAAACAAAATCTTTCGATAGTACTACATTATTCCAATTTTTATAGTAAAAATCACTATTCTTTCTAAGGATAACCCATTGTCTTCTGAATTTATATTTATTCTGTGAAAATGAGGTTATGGTCATAAAGTCACCAATAATTCTCGGCTTACAAATACTCAATAATTGTTGCGATATTCATTCCACATATCAGTCACAAAATCAGAATTACCACATTGATAATCTTCAGGATCAGCTGAGCTGTAAAGCGATTTAATATAACTCCCAGACTCTCTCATCCATCGATCTAAATAATCAAAATATGCAGGATGATCCCATTCATTTTTAATACCCAAAACTATTGCTGAGAAACCAACCCCCAGCCATGCCCTACTATTAATGACGCGGTACACCTCCCGCTTTCCACCACCACCATCACTAACAAGATCCCATTCACTCGGGTCTAAATGCTCATGTTCTTGGCTGCCATTGGTAGAAGATTGCCTCCAAAACGGTATTGGTGTTCTACTATAAGAAGTCCAAGTATTTCCCGCTGTAACTATGCTACTTGAAATTGATGAATGATGATCAGACCAATAGTAAGTTTTATCAACGGAACGCGATAATGTTTTATTAGACCCGCTCGTAAAAGCACTTAAAATTGTATTATCTCCCAGCATTAAGCCAGCGAATAATACCGGCCACTCTATAAATGCACTATCACCATTACCAAGAATACACATGTGGTACCAATCAATTCCATTCTGTATAGCGTACAACACTAAATCTTCATTCTGTATACCTTCTGTTAAAAGAAGTGTTGCTATTGTGCTTAAGTTGCTAACCACCTCTCTATGGTAACTAGGCATATTCATTGCTGGATGAATTGACCGGGCTAACCAATCAGTATTATGTGTGATCCATGGTCTTTGAATTAATCTTGAATAATAATCAATATTCGAAGGGGCACTATTGGTGGGCGAAAGCTGTGGTAATAAATTAAAATTTAGATTATCGGCACTATATACAGGTTTATCATCTCCAACAAATGGTGGCCGGAAAGTATTAGCAGTCTGTTCCTCGGATACACATGTTAATACTGCAGCTGACCAAAGTGAGCAATGATTTAAACTTGGTTTTTTCCCATCAACAGTCTCTATTTGCCCATCAGAATTTAATCGGAAATCGCTTATACTTTCTGTAGAAACAATTGATTGACCAGGAAATAATGTTATTGGAAAAGAAATAACTTTGCTCGCATTCCAACCATTTGCATTCTCATCATATGCCTGTCCATTTCCAGTCATTGGATTTATCATCGATCCATTCCCAAATCTTGTGACTCCATTTGCAGTTACAGTTCCTGGTGCAGGAGAAACAGATTCGATTGTTACCGGACCGACGACCCAGTAATCTCCTGTTATATAAGTACCGAAAAAAACAGGTTCACTGAATGTCCAGGTAATTCCATACTGAGATATTTCAGTTGTTTTCGATGCTGTTAAAACCTTCAAACCAGACAGCTTAGCCTGAGCATGTAAAATCATAGAGCTATATGCTACTATCAACAAACATATTATTTTAAGGCATTTAAATTTCATAGTATCCCTCCCAAGGCGTTTCCATGCACTAAATATATCTCGTCTAACTGATAAAATCATAACAATAGTTAATTTTTCACAAAAAATAGGCTTACTGTACTTAACACATTTTAGCGATACCATCATCTTCGACGGGTTAATACACTATGCATCAGATTTTGGTATGCTGTTACGGATAAAATATTGAATATGAGCAATAAGCGAATCAGAAGCAGATTTGGATATAGCGCTACCGCTTGTAAACGTTATGGCAACATCCAGAAGATCTTCAACATCAGTTTCACTTTTCGCAACTAAAACACCTTCATATTTTCCAATGTTCTCTGCTGTGTGTACCTGATGATTATTCCTGTGTTCACCATATATCTGTAGCCGAGGAAGTATAATGATAGGCTTGGCAAGTTCAAGAGACTTTAGAATACTGCCCATTCCTGCATGAGAAACAACCACATCAGCTTTCTTCACATACTGCTCAAACTGTTCCGGTTTAATAAATTGTGATGCAGAAAATCCGGAAGGAAAGTATCCACCAGGACCAACCTGAAAGATAACATCACTAGCTTTGTGCTTTTTTGCCCAAGCTTCAACAGTTCTCACCAAGCGGTTAAAAGGGAGCTGCATTCCAACAGTAACAAAAATCACATAACAGCTCCTTTGTATTCTGGCCCCTTCGGACAGGCTAAATCGTTCCATTGTGTCAGCCATTGATCTGAAAACCATCTGGCGAGTCGACCAGACATAGACATCTTTTCAACATTCGCAATGCTGTCAAGCCACAAAGTTTTTGCACCAAGTAATTTCCCAAATACAAGAACAAAAAGCCCTGGAGCAGCCCCTGTGGTAATCACTACCCTTGGCTTTACCCGAATAACGATCCATAGCGCAGAAAACATGCATCTAACTAAAGACAGCTTCGTCCACCTATTGGCGTCAGGTATTATATAAAGCGGACATCCCGCAATATCTAACTGTGAATCGGGATTTACGGTTGCATAAACCACATTGAAACCTTCGAATGCGGTTCTCAAACGTAAGAGTTGAACCCAATGTCCGCCCCCTGAGGAAACAGCTAGAACTTTATCTCTCATTATTGTTTCTCTTTCCTTTTAACTCTTGATCCGAGATGATTCATCTCGCTCCCATTTCTTTCTTCCAGTAAATTGATTCATCTTACCCTTAAATTTGGCAACGAGTGAAACATAAATGTAAATAAGTGAATCTTTTATTGAAACTTTTTGTTCAATCATTCGTTTTAAACTTAATGTCGGTGAAGTGGTCTCATTGTTAAATAGTTTAGGGTATTTTTTTCGTAATTCATAAGTTCCACCATGTGATCTGCTTTTTATTTTTATAAGATTAGCAAGATCCCTTGGGGTAGTAACAACTACGCTGCTCGATTTCACTGTAACCCTTTCTGAAGGGTGGAAGTGCAGCCGAACAAAGCCGTCATCTGCTATTATATCTGGAAATTCTTCAAACCGTCTGCGTCCCTCTTCAGATAAACCATAAGCACCGGCGATTCTCCCGGATTCAAAATAGGGCATCCGTCTCCAGACCCTATAATATGCTTTAACTGCTGAACTGGCCGTTGAATCGTCAAAAATAAACTCTGGTGCTGCTGCTAAAACACCGACCTTCTCAAGTTCATCGGCAACTTTTTTAAGGTCTGCAAAGGTAAAAATGATGTCAGAATCTACATAAAAACGAGGAAAGCTTGAAACAAGTTTATCCCCGATATTAAGTGATTGTACCTTTGATGGAATATCTGATTCTATTACCGTTATTGGTCCCGGTATGCTTCTTGCGACTTCAGCCGTTTTATCAGAACAACCATTGCAAACAACAACGACTTCCATTTGATCAGGAGGAGCACCTTTTGTAATAGCCCTTAAAGATCGAGCAATAAATTTCTCCTCATTGTGAGCAGGCATCACAACAGATATCATTCTAAACAGTCTCCCATTCGCTTCGCCTATACCATACTTTTTTCCAGGAATGAAATGATGGAGAATTATTTTTTTTGACCATAGAAATAAAAAACAAGACTGTCATCCGTGAAAAAGTCCACATTTCCAGCATCAAGATTGCATATTTTCTCTTAATCCCTTTCCAGTGTTTCCGGAAAAGCTGAACCTTAGCTGTTAGTAATCTGATCATCTTATCCTCTTTAACTACTTCTGACGCACCCCCAAAATGGATAATTTTAGCGTCAGGGACAATAATACAAAACCTATTAATAGCCGCCGACCGCAGACAAAGGTCGGCATCTTCTCCATACATATAAAACCGTGTATCAAAGCCTTCTAGACGATTCCATAAATCTCTATGGATCAGCAAAAAGCACCCGGTAACAATGTCTACCCTGCGTGGTCTTTTCCAGTCCCACCACGATAGAGATTCCGGATTAAAGAAGCGTGACTTTCTGAATATAGAACTCAGGCCCGAAGCTGTAGAGAACAAACTCCATACGGTTGCCATATTCCAACCCGCAGTAGGATTACGGCTCATATCTCCAAAGAAGGTAGATCCACCATATATTCCGTATTCGGTATTTTTATCAGCAAAGTTCACAAGCTTATCGATAGCACCATCAAGAACCAAAGTGTCAGGATTCAATAATAAAATATAACGACCTTCAGCTTCTTCCGCTGCAATGTTGTTGGCCGCGGCGAATCCCTTGTTACTGTAGAGACGGATTAATCGTACGCTGGGAAAACTTTTTTCTATCATATCAGCCGAATCATCGGTGGAATTATTGTCTATTACCAGTATTTCAAAGTTAACCTGTTTCGTCTGCTCATAGACAGACGCAATGGCAGCACAGGTAAGCTCTGCAGTGTTGTAACTAACTATAATTACAGAAACATCAATCATTGTCTTCTTCAATTTCTCCGTTTGAGATAGCTTGTTTAAACAGATAAACAGTGACACCAATGGAAGCCTGATTTCCTAAATCGCTAATATCTGTTCCGATTCTGTAATTAAAAGAAGTATCTCCGTCGCTGCTGCTCCGGCTAAATGCAAAACCCATACCATATTCAGCAAAAAGAGACAAAAAATCAAAAACATAAATCTCCGCACCTAACAATGCAGTTATACCGGCTGTATAAGATGTAGTTTCACTGCTGCTTAAATCATCTTCACCATCGAATTCGTACCCTAATATCAGTGAACCTCCCCAATAGGGAGATACCCTGCCGGTAAAAAAAGGTCGTTCATAGGTGCCACCCAATCCCATTTCAAAAATATTGTCGCTGCTCTCATAGTCCACATTGACTGAAGCACGTATGGCATAATCATCGGCTTTTAACTTGATGCCGACTCCGGACTGATAGTCTCCCAGGCTCAGCAGGATATCGCTGGTGGTAAATATCAGGCCAGGTGTATACCGACCAAAGATTAGCCCATCGGGCTCTTTGTCTGATGTATCACTTGATTCCTGTGCGTTCACAATAGCGATATTTACAAACAGGAAAAATAGAACAAATAGAAAACTCTTTTTCATATTACACCTTTTAAAACGACAGTATGTAATTATTCTTTTGGCTGAGTGAGCACCAAATACCAGCCACCGGCAGGTTTAGCAGAAAAATCGGTAGAGGAGTGTATATCCAATTCCCGACCGTTGTTGAGAACTTCAGAAACTCCCAGTTCATAGGTTCCATATCCACCAAGTTCCACGGCTGAGAGTGTTATACAAAGCTTGAAACCTGAAGTCGACTTAATATAATTCCATTTTTCTTGATCAGGATTTCGATAGTAAATATTGAAATGCTCAATTGAAGATGGCAAATCAGGTATTCGGGGTTCTTCAGCTTCCCAGGCCAGCATAAAGGAGTCCCGTTCTAAATGGACAGGTAGGGCACCCATCTCTCCAAAGAAATCTTCCAGGGGTAGTTTACAGCCGGAAAGGTATATAAGGGCAAAGAAAAATAGTAAATACCGCAGCAGGCCGTCTGGAAAATTGTAAAAACCGCCAGGTTTGCATGACTTCATCTCCACCTACCACTCTGTTCGCAATACTTGGTTGCCGTATACGTCAAACTAATAAAAACTCCCTTAATAAGCTTATCTCCTTAATTCCTTAAGATCCAACTTATCAGGTAACTCAAAAGACTATCCTGCTTTTATGTCATGATTATGGCAGATTGACAGCAATACACCTGCTGAGTATTGTCAGTTAGGGGGCCAGCATGGTGTATGAATACAGCTCCAACGAAGAAAAGCTGATTATAGCTCTTCTTAATAGAAACAATGTCTCTGCTCTCGACATTGCCGAAAACACAACCCTGAATACACGAAAACTGGTATCCATGGCTGACCGGCACATGGTTTTCCCCCTCATTCTTGATCGCCTTTTCCACCTTCCTCTTCAGAATATCCCCGCTGATGAACTCTTCCCGAAGGGCAGAAGAATCATAATCGCTGCTGCTGCAGTCAATATGAAACTCCGCAGTGAACTTTCTCGTACTACTCGTATTCTGGGAAAAGAAGGGATCAGCTTTCTTCTGATAAAGGGTTTCGCCGTCGACAAGAATCCGCTTCGTAAAACCAACGATATTGATATTCTCATTCACAGGGAAGATCTCCACAGGACTGTAGCCCTTCTCGAAAAAGCCGGCTATAACTATACCGGAAGCGGGGTTATGTCAGCAAAAGAAATACAAAACCCCTTCGGCACCCTTGACTGGAACAACCAGTTTCAGTTCGAAACTCCCTCCGGTGGAGTCAGCCTCGAAGTGCACACAAATCTTTTTGAAAGGGACAGAATACGCCTCGAAAAACTCGACAAGTTTCTGGATAATGTGGATCTCTTCTGGAAAGAAAGCCGTTTTGACGAAGAACTCGGATGCAGTATCCCCTCCACGGAAGCCACACTGGCGCTCTTATGCGTCCATTCGTCAACAAAGAGATCCCCGGCACACAATACCTATATAGCACGGCACGCCTACGACATACTGCAAACCCTCAAGTGTGGTGTAGACCAGAGCCGTTTCATCTCGCTGTGCACTTCCTGGGGTCTGGAATACTACGCCTATACTGCTTTATACCTGACATCCTTGTGTCTGAATACTGACGCTCCCCTGAATGCAGCAGCACCACTTGAAGATTTACTTTCAAAAAGATGTAAACGTCTCGCGGATATACACCTGAAATGCTTTCGCGGCCTTGGGCATGCGTCTTTTTTCTATCGGATGCTTTTTGCTCTTCTTATGCCGATGGCTATTGGCGGAAACCTTCGCAAAATTCTCAGGCACTATCGTCTTATTGTTTTTCCGCCTCTATGGCAGCAGGAAAACCTCTTTGGCGTAAGGCGTGACTCGGCGGCTATATACCTGACGTATCTGT
This sequence comes from Marispirochaeta aestuarii, assembly GCF_002087085.1. Classification (NCBI taxonomy): domain Bacteria; kingdom Pseudomonadati; phylum Spirochaetota; class Spirochaetia; order Spirochaetales; family Spirochaetaceae; genus Marispirochaeta; species Marispirochaeta aestuarii. The sequence goes on from NZ_MWQY01000021.1 coordinate 22,195, forward strand.
ACGGACCCTTTGTACGCGCCTTTGTTATTATGAAGCGCTGGTTATCAGATGGCTGATAAAAATCTTTTCCTCATCAAGCGTTTATAAATCTCTGCGCACTATAACGTAGTACACTCCTCCCTGAAGTTTAACATCAAAGCTTATACTTTCACTCCCAGGTAAAGGGGCTCCTACAGAGACAAGGCGCCCAGCAATATTATAAAGATACATTCCTATACCGGCCTCGTTTTCCGGAATCTCCAAAGAGATTTCCATAACTCCTGCATCCGCGTGTATTTGCCAGCAATGAGAAAAACTCCCCTCCTCTATCCTGCGGGCAGCGAAACCAGTAATGTTTTCATAGAGATTTATTCCGAAGGACAGTGCCGCCACAGGGTCGATGAGACCCTTTCCGTAGTACGGGTCCGTGTAAGGTTCTCCGAGGTCCACAGCGGTATTCTCCATAGCAGCTCGGATCTCAGCAGGAGAAAGCGAAGGTTGAGCAGACTTCAGTAGCGCTGCGAGGGCAGAAACATGGGGTGCTGCCTGCGAGGTACCCGCAAGGTACCAGAAATCTTCATTCCCGTATTGAACTGCCGGTAAAGGTACATAAATTACTGTATGCTGCAGGATCGCATCCCGCAGTCCGTCACCTACTACATTTGCCGTTGAGCCGCCTCCGGGTGCCACGACATCCAGTTCAGGACCGTAATTGGAATATTCCGTCCGGTTGCCTGCGAAATCAACTGCACCGACGGCTACAACTTCCTCAAACGCTGCAGGATACCGGACACTATCGTTGTTGTTGCCCGCTGCAGCTACAATAGTGACGCCCATGGAAACGGCGTTCTGAATGGCCGTATGAAGACCTTCCATGCCCTCCGGAGTTACAGCTTCGGGGTCCCCAATGCTGAGATTAATAATATCGGCGCCGTTGGAAGCAGCCCAATCAATCCCTTGAGCAATAAGGTCGCTGCTGCTCATCATATCGTTTTGAATGACCTTGACCGGCATTAAACTCACCCCGAAGGCCATCCCGGCAGTACCAAAGGCATTGTTCGTCGCCTGTGCTATTGTGCCAGCAACGTGGGTACCGTGTCCGATAGAATCCGAAGTGTCACCGTTGTTGTCAACGATGTTTCTTCCAGTAACAAAATTTACCCCGTTAAAATCCGGGAGTTCTTGATTTATACCCGTATCAAGAACAGCAACCACAACGCTGGGGTCTCCTGTTACAGAAGCCCAGACTGCCGGCATTTCGAGATGCTGCAGGTTCCACTGCTCATTATACAGTGTATCGTCGGGAGTAGAATCAATATCCGGGTTGTATACCGGGCCGTTATAAGGATCAAAATCAACCCCAGGACTATCTGAAACAGGAACAAAATTGTCTAGGAATTTCGAAAACCAGGTACCCGACAGTGTATATGAGGATGTGTCTGTTAGAACATCCGACTCAATTTTATCCGAATCAAGGCTGCAGGAAATAAAGTAAAAAAACTCAATAAAAAAAAAGAGGTATGTAATTACAGTTGAATACCTGGTATTAATCACACGACTTCTCTTTCCTGATAATTCCTCGCCTGAGTTTCGAATAGTTCAGCATAGATACCACCCTCAGAGAGGAGCTCTTCGTGAGTACCACTCTCAACTATGCGACCCGAGTTAAGCACAAAGATTCTGTCTGCCATCCTCACCGTGGACATTCTGTGACTGATAAGAAGAGCTGTCCGGCCATCGAGAATATCCCTGAAACCGCTGAACAGTTCGAATTCCGCTCGGGGATCCATTGAACTGGTTGGTTCGTCAAGAACAACCACAGGGGCATCGCGGAAGAATGCTCGTGCAAGAGCTATTTTCTGCCATTGTCCGATACTGAGTTCACTTCCCTTATCAAAGAAACGACCAAGAACTTCATTATAGCCTTCGGCAAGCTTCTCTATTTCTTCGTGGATGCCAGCTTTCCTGGCGGCATTTTCGATATCAGGCGAAATCTCAGAATAATCCACGTTACCAAACCAGATATTATCCCGCACCGTCAAATTGTAATGGGCGTAATCCTGGAAGATAACTCCAAGCTTTTTTCTCAACTCCTCAGGTTCCATTCCCCGGATATTTGTTCCGTCCAGGAACACACTGCCCTTATCCGGGTCGTAGAGACGGCAGAGGAGTTTTACCAGTGTTGTTTTACCTGCTCCATTCAAACCCACAAGCGCGGCAACCTCACCATGATGGAGACGAAGGTTTACACCGCGCAGGATCTCCTTGTCCGTTCCGGGATAAGTAAACCAGAGATTTTCGAAAGCAATGGCCGCATGTTGATCTTCAACCTGCTTGGTATGCAGGATGTTTTTTTCAGCAGCGATCCGGGATTTGATGTCAAGAAACTCGTAGAGGTTTGTAAGAAACAGATTGTTCTCGTAGAGCTTCGCTGCGTTTTCCAGTACCGCCTGAAGAAAGGACTGCCCCCTTTGAAAGGCCTGGTAAAACATGACAAAGGCCCCCAGGGAGATTCTACCCACCAACGCATCCCGGGCAACCCAGAAGTATGCACCAAACACGAGGACTGTGGAAAACACGTGAGATGCGGCCCCGTATTTGGCAGTTCTGAGATCCAGAGCAAGACGAATCTTTCGCAGCTCTTTCCTCAAAGCCTGAAAACGCCTGATAAACGTAGGACCAAGGCCGAACATCCTGATTTCTTTCGCGAATTCCCTTCCCACGAGCATAAAGTGGTAATACGCAGCCCTGCGCTCCCGGGAGGTATACCTGCGCTCCAGTAGATACTCCCGTTCGGAAAATAGAATACGGATGAACAAAGGCGGTAACATGGCGGCAACAAGCAGTAAAAGTACCTGGGGCTTGAAAGAAAAGAGAAGCCAGCCGACCCCGATCAGAGAAATACCGTTCCGAAACAGGGCAGCCAGGGAGTTTACAATGACCCCGGGCCTGTAAACCGCCTCTTCCTGGGCTCTGTGCAGGGTATCCTGATAGGCGGAGTTCTCGTAGTACTCAAGGTCTACAGCGGTCGCCTTCTTCTGGATCACATCGTGCATGTGATCTACAACCCGTCTGCTTTGCTCTTTGTTGACAACGAGGCCCAGGGTTCTGGAAATACCGGTCAGCAGTGCTGCCATGCCGACCGCTGTAAGTACAATAAGCACTTTTCCAGACATAGCTTCAGGACCGGCCGCAACCGTGCCTTCCGCAACAGTATCAACCAGGACTTTCAGCAGATAGAGGGTCACAACAGGAAGCATACCCTGAATAAAGAGCAGCACAAGATTCGCAATGGTCCAGCCCCGAGAGCTTTTCCATACGAAACCAAATGCCCTCTTTACATTGAAAGTTGTAAGTACAACGTCCTTAAGCTTTTCCTGAATTTTCATGCTCCGTCTCCGAGGCATTCTTCTTTTTCCGACAGCACATAATCTACCCGGGCTGCGACTTCCTGGAGTACATCGAAGCGACGCGGACGGGCAAGACGAAAAACCCGTACTTTGGAGGCGAGATTAGCAATCTCCCTGAAATAGCGTTCCTGACCAAAAATGGGCAACAGTTGTCCATCGAAAAGGGCTCCGTACCAGTGGGGCAGGAGCGCGCGAACAGCTTTAAACCCCGATAACCTCTCAATCACAATTTCATCGGCTGTTTCGAGCACAAAAACCGCTTTCAGGAAGGCCTGTGTCGTGATAAAACGGTCGTTTACCGTGCGAGACATCTTTTTAAACCCGGGGAAAATCATGGAAAGCGTGTCATCTCCGTCTGTCAGAGCCTCGGCGGATTCTGTCCAGAGTTTTGAGCGGGGAAAACCAGGGGAAACCAAGGGATGTTCGTTATCGAAAGAAACCGCCGTTAGGTCGTCGCTTATCATTCCATACCCTGCATTGTACATGGCGGCGGCCATTGTCGATTTTCCCTCTCCTTTTACAGCCGCAAAGGCAACAGCAGCTCCTGTAAGGGGACACGCTACCCCTGCAGCGTGGAATACCGCCCATCCCCTTTGTATAAGAAGGACTCCAAGGACAGGCCCTGTCAAAACCAGGCGTACAAGGGCTTCATCAACTCCATGCCGGGGAGATATTGTCACCTGCCTTCCTTCCTGTACAAGGAATGAACCAATAGCGTTCCAGTGCAGAAGAACTCCTCCATTGAAGGGAACCATGAGACGAACGTTCTCCCCCTCGGGACAACCGGGAGGAGGGGCAAGCTCTCTCGTCAGCATGATCACATCCGGTTCTCCCTGGGTGGGAGAAAATTCCGGTATATGTATATCTGATCCGATGCGTAACCCGAATGCGGTGGAATAGTACATGGTTCCTCTTGTCACTTTTTATACATGGCAGGCTGGCGGGAAGGGCTCACAGCCCCTAAAAAATGTAATGAAAAAGAACGATTAGAAAATAAGCGCGCCGGCTAATTGTATCAGCCGGACACACCCCAGGAAAAGATCCAGAAGCTGTCTGAGTTTCCTCTCCAGCCTTCCCCACGGGTCAGTTCGGCGATATCACCGAGAATGACCAATTGGGGCGATTCATATTTTTTCATAAATACCTCCGAAAAAAAGAACTTTTATAAATTTGTTATTCAACAGCAGAATACTGTGAGCCCTTCCCGCCAGGCTGCTTTGAATTACCATTTTTCATCCAGCGGTCCAGAACCGCTGCTTGCCATATATTGGTGATAACAGTGTCTTTATCCTGCCCGCCCCCATTCTTGAAGTCTCCCAAAGTTTCCTTGAGACGTTCCTGGTTCATAAAATGCTTGGCATTATTCGAAAGATACTCTGTAAGACCAAGAATGCGGGAGCTTTCAAAACGCTTAAGCCCTTGCCGAAGAACATCAGCAAGATCCCCCTTACCTGAACGGGTCCTTATTTCCTCCGGAAGAATCCCCTTAAGGGACTCACGGAGTATATATCTGCTGACTCCATTCCGCAGCTTGAGATGCGGGGGAACGGAAAGACAAAACTCTGCAAGTCGGGCATCGCAGAAAGGATGACGTACCTCTATATCATAATAGGAGGCCATTCTATCCAGGCATTCCAGCGTATAAGGAAGAGCACCGGAAGTCAGCCTGTCGTAATGACTCTGCCGGAGATGTGCAGGGAAACGGGATGATCGGTAACGATTGTCTATCTCCTGGAGTTTATCTTTTACCCTGTACTTGGCTGCAAGCCCGACATCCATAATACCCGTGTCGAAAACGGAAGATTTTTTACCGTACGAAATCAACGCCTTAAGCCCGTGGTCTATCAGCAGCTGTTTTCGGGAATACCCGAATAATCGATGTATATGCCGAAGGGCATGAAAATATTTGATCCACTGTCCGGTTTTCGCAAGGTATTCCAGGTAAGGAATACCGTGGGCCTTGAGCATTCCTGTCTTCGAAGCATACGTGCGGCTGTTATCAAAGGCACGAACAACCGCCTCGCATTCTTCCGCAAAGATTTGCCAGGAACCGCTCTGAACGAGCTGCAGAAGAAAATCGATTCCGTGTGAGACCGTTGTGTCTCCGTCCTCTCCGTCGAGGATAATTTTTACCCCGTCATCCCTTGCTGCTCGATAAATATCCAGATGTATAAAATAATTCGCTCCGTAAAACGGCCCATCATGAAGCCATATCATAGCGTCCAGGTCCGATAGAGGACTTCTCTGATCAGGGTGGACTTTCCTGCTCACGACCCCCTGGCGATCATGTAAAGCAGCGTCTATCCAATGGCGTTCGTCCGCGGAAGGTACACTATCGAAAACCGCTGAGTACGTAAAAAGCGGCAGCCGGCTCTGCTTTTCGAGAATATCACGGGAAGCACATGCAATGGATGAGGAATCGAGTCCTCCGCTCAGGGTGCAACCGATCTTCGATTTTCCCCGGAGCCGGTTTTCGACCGAACGGAGGAAGACGTCCTTAAACGCATCGAAATACTCTTTTTCAGAGGAGTATTCCGCTTCCCGGTACGGGTCGAGTTTCCAGTAGTGCTCTTTGTGAATAGACTCACGGGAAACAAGGACACGGTGTGCCGGCTCCAGGCGTTTTACACTCCGGTACATTGTTATTGTTTTGTCCCCAAGAAGAAGTTCAGGGAAAAAGTGTACGCATATTCGTTCTTCGTTTATATCCTCTGGGACTTCCGTCAGAGCAATCAGTGCTTTGGGTTCAGACGCAAAGGCGAAAATATGGTCGGAACTATAAAGACACAAGGGCTTCACACCAAAATGGTCTCGGGCGCAGAACAGGGTTTTCGTGCGTATGTCCCAGACAGCAAATGTGAAATCACCATAGAAATGATCTACGCATGATGTACCCCACCGGCGGTATGCAGCAAGTACAATCTGGCCATCAGTGACATTTGCACCAAAACATTCAGCGGGGTCTAAAGCTGCGGTTATTTCAGTCCGATTGTCCAGTCGAATATCTCCGACTAAATACAGGTTGTCATCTTTGAGAAGCGTGCCGCCAAAGGTCTCTTCGATGGAATTTGAAGAAAATCCAAAAGCGAAAGCTACGGGACCATCAGATATTGACTGGATACCCTTTCCACAGCGATGAGGCATGGACAGGATCATGTTCTCTACCGTTTCCGTCTGCGCAGGTCTGCCATCCCGGTAGAATAATCCTGCTATTCCGCTCAGAACAGTACTCCTTCGATTCCCTCGAACAATTTGAAATCCTTAATGCCGGGGATATCTCCAACTACTATTTTCCCGTCCGATTCAAGCCAGGCGTGGGCGGTAAAATCCGATCCACTTGAACGAACGGCACCTATACGGAGAACCGTGTTATAGCCATAACGGGCAAAAAGGATTCGGCCGGCCAGGGCTTTTGGCAGACAGTCACAGTTTCCATGAAATATACCGGAACAGCGTTCAACAGCAAGACTAATATCATCTGCAGAAATCTTCACATTGCTGACGGATTTTCTTTTTTCTGCCAATTTGTTGACATTGGAAAGAACAGTTTTAAAAGGTTTTTTCCTGAGAGACTTCCGGACCCGACTAAGCCACAACCAGGAACTAAGAAATAAGTATTTTTCCGCCGAAGTAAGCAGGAAAAATTTTTTAAACCTTTCGATCGACAATTTCAATAAGACCTTCATCCTTGAGTTTTTCCAGTAAAGCCTGGATATCTGGTGAACAAACTTTTAAACTAACGTCAAATTCCTCAGTAACTGCATCACAAAGGTTGCGCACAAGCACCGGAGTGGTCATGAGTTTCCACACGAATGCACCAACCTCGTTAAGTCCAAAATAGATGCCCCTCTCGACATGCATTAAAACGGCCTCGCCATCCAGCTGTGTGGCTAAAACACCATCGTGTGCCTTTACTTTCGTTTCCAAATCCATTTTTAAACCTTTTTTTAAGATTAATAGTCCTGAAGAATCCCTTCCATTATGGTTCTATCCATAGAGCTCCAGAACGCTGTAAATCAACTTCATTCCTCACATAGAACACAGACAAATATCATCGATTTTTCAATCGACGTTTTGTCGTATTCTCTGAGGAAAATCGTCCGACCTTCCGATGCCGCCGAAACAGGCTATCCAGGCCATTATGTAAGGTACATACAACGGGAAGTCCTATCCCGCAGTATGCTTATAATTCAAAAACAACTCCGGTTCTGATTGTCACACTAAAATCCATCTTGTCAGTCATTACCGGCTCGCCACCGATATAGAATGTCCGGCCTTGGGGGCTCTTTTTCATTGCTGTCAGGTTGCCGCCGTATTTGAGAAGCGTTTCTCTTTCCGGAGCGATCTCACGCCCCTCCTCGGTTTCAAGACCGGTTAACTGGATGGTGTAATTATAATTCCGGTAGCCACCAAAGATACCGAAACGCAGGTGAAAAGAGTCACTGAGGGCAAAGTCTCTGAGTAGTTGAAGCTGGATATTATAGCCATGACCTTCGGTTTGCAGGTCATTATCCTCGAAGTAACTGCTATCAAGAATCGAATAGCCATAGCTTCCTGACAATTCCAGGGAGACCGGGGAGAAGTTCTCCTGTTTTACAAGTACAATCCCGTAGAAAATCCCGATGTTGGTTTCGGTTGAGGATTGGGACTCGATCTCATCCATATTGACAGAGAATACCGCGCCCACATCGAGGACTCCGCCGATTGAATACCCAAGACGACCTCCAACATCTTTAAGGCTTCCGTCGTCGTTCAATGAAGATTCAATGTTAAACAGAGCTGCGTTGATCCCGCTACGGGTATAACTGCTCTGAGCACAGACCGGAACGCTTATTCCCAGAAGCAGTAAAATAAGGAGCCATATTCTTTTGTGAGCAGTTTTTTTATACATTGAACCCTTTCCTTTTTTACAGCACGTTTTCAACAAGCTGCGGAGCCATATGCAGGTAGGAAGTTGTCCTCCGCTTCTGTTCTATATCCGCGTAGACCCGTTCCAGCTGTTCGAGATTTATGCCGGCGGCGGAAGCAACCTGTTCCCGGGGAATACCCTTGTTTTTTCCGTACAGGCACAGATCCATCTTTTTGTAGGAGAGGGAAAAATAGAACTCCTCCTGGGACTGGGGCAGGGAGTACGTATCCGTTGTAGGCGGTCTGCTGCGGATCTTCTCCGGTACACCGAGGTACTCCGCAAGCTGATACACCTGACTCTTGTACAGGTGGGCTATGGGTTTTATATCCGCCGCTCCGTCGCCAAGCTTGACGAAAAATCCCTGGTCGTATTCCAGGCGGTTCGGGGTGCCCGTAACCGCATAATTCAGCCGGTCCGCATGATAGTACTCGAACATCTTGCGCACCCGCTGTTTAAAGTTTGTTGCCGCCACAATCTCCAGGTAGGACTTATGGTCCAGACGCTTTTTTATTTCCCTGCCCTCCGGCGAAACAGCTACAAGGGAAAACAAACGTAACTGGCCGCTTTCCAGAACTCCGGGAAGTACAATCTTTGCCCGCCATCCCGGTCCATATTCCGGAATAAGTCTGCGGTAGGCCGCCTCTTGTCGGGCATAGCACCCCAAGGCAGTAAGAACTTCGGTTATATCCTGGTGCCCCGCCTCTATGCCGAAGTGCCCTGCTACCAGTCCGCTTAATTCCAGGGTATCCTCCGAGGAGTGTTGCTCCGGCATCTGCAGGCCGAAGACCTTATCCGGCCCCAGGGCCCTGACGCACAATGCTGCGACTGTGCTGCTGTCTATGCCGCCGGAAAGGGCTACCACTACACCCTGACGCTTCATTTTTAAGGCGATGGTCTCCTGAATCCATCGACAGATACGTTCAACCTCAGCTGACGCATCAATCTCCAGGCTCTTCAGATTAAACACAGACTCAACTGTTCGCACCGGCCTCTCCATTCAGCTTTCTCCGTACAAAGGCGTCCACCGCGTTTACCGAATCCAGGTTTTCCGGGACCAGCTCATCGTCTTCTATGCTTATTGCATAGGTATCTTCCAGGTAACCTATCAGTTCAAGGATTCCGGTTGAGTCAATTATTCCTCTTTCAAGGAAGGAGTCATTGTTATCAAAATTCAAACCATCCTGACCAAACATGAAATTGGTGACAATGAACTCCTTAAGAGCATTTTTTACCTCATTAGATTTAACCACGATATCAGACATTTACTATCTCCCTCTATTTATTAATTTATTCATACACCTTTTGTTCACCAAAAAAACGGCGGGCCACACTTTCACCGACCATTGCAATAACCGCCGGCAGGGTAAGAAGAATGATTTTCAGATCCAGTGCCAGGGTCATTTTCCGGGAATAGGCAATATCCAGAGCAATCATCTCACGGAAGGTCAGCTTGTTCTTGCCGCTCACCTGCCACAGCCCGGTCAAACCGGGAACGATATTAAAGCGGTGGGCGTGCCAGCGAAGATAACTTTCCGCTTCGTAGGGAATGCAGGGCCGGGGACCTACAAGACTCATCTGGCCCCGTAAAATGTTTATCAGCTGGGGCAGTTCATCTATACAGGCCTTCCGCAGTATCCGGCCGCCGGGAATTATTCTCGGGTCCTGTGCATCCAGCTTTTCCATAGGTACGTCACTCTGGGTTATAAAGTTTGTAGCGTGCTGGGAGTGAATACCCTGATCGTTATTGACATGCATGGTCCGGAATTTAAGAAAGGTAAAATTCTGCCCCTTGTACCCTACCCGCACGGACTTATAGAAAACCGGTCCCGGGGAAACTATTTTTATATAAAGCGCAACAAGAGCAAGCAGAGGTGCAAGAACAACGAGACCAAAGAGGGACCCGAATATATCCAGCAGACGCTTCCAGGCCGGCATGTTTCTGCTCAACCTTTTAATCAAGCGAGTGTCGATTCGGAGCTTGTTATTTTTATAGATCCCGGTCTCGTCGGCATTGTTGCCGCTCTCGTTATGGTGTTTCTCATCGGGATATCGGAATACCGCCAATGTATAGTGCGGGTAGGTGCCGTTCTGATATCTGGAATCCAGAATACTCTTAACTTTATTTGCAAACAGATTTGCCCCTTCGATTTCCGTTGCGGTCAGCAGAACACAGAGGCTTGTTTCATCGTACCAGCCAAGGTGATCAATAAGGCGGGTGCAGTTTTTCAACACCTCAATTAGACTTTTTATCTTATCCGCACCCCCTTTTTCTTCCGGGGTTAAAAGTAGCCCGGAAAAACAGCCGCCCTCCCGGTCTACCCTGCTGCGTTCATATTGCAGTATCCGGTCCATGGCGTCTTGAGAATAGATTCCATATTTTCCCAGGTCTTTGGTTAACGACGGACTCCATAAGGTTCCCACTTTTACTCTTCTCATACTAATGCCCCCCTTTCAGGCATCTTCTTTTAAATCCTCTGCCGGGGGAGTGTCGATGTCTCCCATGCTCGGCAGAATGGTATAGCGCTTGTCGAAACTGATTCCAACGCCCCCCTGCTCAATCCTGATGACTTCTCCTCTTACCTTTACACAAACTTGTTCGTGAAGCTTGAAAAACTCCTGAAGTTTGTTAATGGAGAGGTAAAGTTCGATCTCCACCCGGCGTCCCAGCTCAAGGGGTTGCTTCATCTTCAGGAAAGTACCTTGAGATGAGACGTCCCGAGTGTAGGCTTGAAACCCCTTTAAACCACGATGACTGTTAGCAACCTTCACCACGGCAGGAACGACAAGATCGTATCTCGTCATACCACGTTTTTCTTCCATAACTTTCTTCCGTGGAATAAGTGTACGCCTCTGATAAGAGAGATGTAAATAATGCGGACTCATGATTTTTTGAAGAAAAAAAAGCTGCTTTATTTAAATATCAGGTACTAGTCTTTTTACAGAGAGGTAACAATTGCGCACTAGTCATGTTTTATAAATTTCGTGCCGCCCAAAGAGCGGCCTGAAGTCGGTTGGAGACCTGTATCTTTTTATAGATATTGTACATGTGGGTTTTAACAGTGTTTACGCTTATGCATAATCTGTCGCCGATCTCTTCGTTACCGACGCCGGCACTCATAAGAGAGAGAATCTGCTGTTCCCGCTGGGTCAACTGAACAGCCTGGCCTGCATCTTTCTTGTGCCCCTCGACATGGTTCATTATATACCGCAGCAGTATCTGACGGCTGATCCATACCTCTCCCTCAAAGATTGCATTTACCCCTTTAAGAAAGAGCTCCATACTGTCGTCGGTGTAAAAAAATCCCCGTACTCTTTTGGTTAGGGCCTTTACCTCGGATTCAGAATAGTCTGAAAGATTATAAAACGCTATCAGATGGTTATTTAGCTGCGGATTGTCAATTACACTTCGTGTCACAGTCTCGATGTCTGCGTCCTTACAATCGATAAGAAACAGAAAGCTGCTCTCCCCGGAGGAAAGAGTATCCGGGTTGAACCTGGAGCCCTCAGGGAAATTATTCAGGGAATGACTGTAGATCGTGCAGTCGACATCCAGCTCTTTTTTTATGGAATACACCAACATCTGGTTACTGAGATTGTCGGCACTCATTAAAACAATCTGTCGGCCGCTCGGACTATCCATGCTGAAACACCTTATTAAAAAGCAACATTGTTAATACGCAATACCCTTGTATAGTAATGATAATATACGCAATATAAATAGTAAAGAGCACTAATAGCTTTGAATTACTATTTCCAGAATTGTGCTCAACTTGTCCTAGACCTGGTGAAAGGAAAATAGCACTAACGATAGTATCGCCCGGAAAACTCTCGCAAAAGGCACATCCTATGATATAGTTTTGAATGTATATGAAAGTGAAGATAGAAATTGGAAAAAGCCGATGGATACAACAGCTGTAGAAAAGATAATCTCGGAACTCAGGGAAATGCAGAAAAGCCGGGGCTGTCCCGAAATCGATCTTCTGGAAACCGCCATGTTTCTGGAGGACGTCTTCGGAATACGCCTCGACGAATCGGAGATAGACGAATCCGTCCTTGGTCCCCCTGCAGATCTGACCGCATTTGTATCCTATAAACTGGGGGACTCCTGATATGTGCGGAATCTGCGGTATCTTCGACACCTCCGGCAGCCCCGTCCGGCGGGAAACCCTGGATGCCATGACAGACTCCCTGCGTCACCGCGGACCGGAAGCCCGGGGAACCTGGCTTGAGCGGGGTATCGGACTCGGTCATGCCCGGCTCTCCATAATCGACCTTGCCACCGGCGACCAGCCCATGAGCAACGAGGACGCTTCCCTGTGGATCAGCTTTAACGGCGAAGTCTTCAACTATCTGGAGCTGCGGGATGAGCTTATGGCCCGGGGACACATCTTCAAAACCACGAGCGATACGGAGGTCATACTTCACGGCTATGAGGAGTACGGGACCGATTTTTTCCGCCGGATGAACGGTCAGTGGGCCTGTGCGCTCTGGAACACCGGCAGGAGGGAGCTCCTTCTCTGCCGGGACAGGGTGGGCATCGCCCCCCTTTTTTTTACCAGTGTCTCAAGCAAAGGAGGCAGACGCATCCTATTTGCTTCGGAACCGAAGGCCCTTTTCCGCGATCCCGGGGTTCCCAGAGAGCTCGATCCCCGGGGCCTGGCGGAAAGTTTTACCTTCTGGACCACCGTAGCGCCCCGGAGTGTTTTTAAAGGTATCCGGGATCTCCCGCCGGGCAGGTGGATACGCTTTACTGAAGGCTCCGAACAGGAGGGTTCGTACTGGGAGCTCAGGTACCCCCCCCGCTCCGCCGAAACAGCAGGAAGCGCCGCCGAACATGCCCGGCACCTGCGGGAGACCCTTGTGGAAGCGACCCGGCTGCGCTTTACCCGAAGCGATGTACCGGTGGCGGCTTACCTTTCCGGGGGAATCGACTCCTCCGTTACCACCGCCGTTATCAGGAATTTCACCGATACCAGGATCAAGACCTTTTCCCTGCGTTTTGCGGATACCGAATTCGACGAGGGGGGCTACCAGGAGCAGATGGTTTCCCGCCTGGGCACCGATCACGAGACTCTGACAGTAACAAACCAGGACATCGGAGAGGTCTTTCCCGAGGTTGTGGCGCAGGCGGAAAAACCCCTCCTGCGGACGGCCCCGGCGCCCATGTTTCTGCTCTCCCGCTTTGTCCGGGACTCGGGCTACAAGGTCGTGGTTACCGGAGAGGGCTCGGACGAGATGCTCGGAGGCTACGACATCTTCCGGGAAGCCCTGGTTCGCGACTTTATCGCCAGGGCCCCGGAATCCGCCCTGCGCCCGGAGATTATCCGGCACCTCTATCCCTGGCTGCAGCGGAACCCGGCGTCGGCTCCGGCCTTCGCGAAGAGTTTTTTCAGCCAGTCTCTGGATCCGGCTGACGCTGCCCTCTCCCACAGGCCCCGCTGGCAGAGCGCCTCGGGGATCATGCGCCTTCTGCATCCGGATCTGCAGGACGAGGTCGCTCAATACCGGGTAGCGGATGTACTGCTTGAACGGATGCCCGCGGGGGCCGCCGGCTGGCACCCCCTCTCCCGTGCCCAGTGGCTCGAGATTACCACCCTGCTTGCAGGATACCTGCTTGCCTCCCAGGGAGACAGGATGCTGATGGCTCACGGCGTGGAGGGGCGTTTTCCCTTTCTCGATCCGGATCTTATCGATCTTGCAGCGGCCCTGCCCCCGCGCTACAAGATCATGGGCCTGGATGAGAAGTACCTGCTTAAATACGCCTTCGCAGATCTTGTACCGGAACAGATTCTCCGGCGACCCAAGCAGCCCTACCGGGCACCGGACGCCGGGAGTTTCTTCAGTCGGGAACCGGAATGGCTCAAGGAGATCACCGAGCCCCGGCAGGTGCGGAATTCCGGGGTCTTCAATCCACAGGCGGTGGAAAACCTGATACAGAAGTGCCGCAGAAAGAAGGGTCAGGGAATGAGCAACTTTGACAATATGGCAGTTACCGCTGTGCTTTCTACCCTTCTGCTTCAGAGGCAGACAGCAGGGTCTTCATAATCTTTCCCGACTTGTTCTTCGGAAGCTCCTGTCTGAACTCAACCTGTTTCGGCAGCTTGAAGGCGCTCAAGTGAGGCTGTAAACGTTTGAGGACCTCCTGCTCATCGAGACCGGACGCGTCCTTCAGAACAATAAAGGCCTTTACCGCCTCTCCCAGTACCGGATCGGGAATGCCGATTACCGCGGCCTCCACCACCTCGTCCATCTCCATGAGGCGCTCTTCTATCTCCTTGGCGCTGACCCGGAATCCCTTTACCTTGATGATGTCCTTTTTACGCCCCACGATAAAGATATAGCCGTCATTGTCGGCCCTGCCCAGATCGCCGGTAAAGTAGAGACCGTTTTTCAGCACCTCCGCCGTCCCGTCGGGGTCCTTCCAGTAGCCCTTCATAATGTTCGATCCCCGGGCCACGATCTCCCCCTCCTCGCCAATGGGTAAAGGATTCCCCTCCTCATCGGCGACAAAAAGATCCACGTTGGGCACCGGCGTACCGATGGAGCCTATCTTGGTCTCCAGCATGGAGGGATGCAGGTAGGAGAGCCGGGGAGCCGCCTCGGTTGCTCCGTACATGACCCAGAGTTCGGCGGGACTGACAGCCTCCTTGACCTCCTGTGCAAGGGAGACAGCCATGTGTCCCCCGGCCTGGGAAACATAGCGCAGGGACGGGAAGCTCATCTTCTTCAGGGAGGAACGGCTCACAAGGATCGAGTAGGTCGAAGGAACCCCGGCAAAACCGGTCACCGAGGTCTTCTGCATGGTCTTCAGTATCGTATTGGGAAAGGTAAAGCGGTTGTCAATAACCAGAGAACCCCCGATCATGATATGGGACAGGAGAAGGGACTTTCCGTAGATATAGGTGAAGGGAAGAATCACCATCATCCTGTCTTCCGGCGTAAGGCCGAAATACTCGACGATGGAGCGCATGTTGCTTACCAGGTTCAGATGGGTCAGCATGACCCCCTTGGGGATGCCCGTACTGCCCGAGGTGTAGACAATCTCCGCCAGGTCCAGGTCGATGCCCCATACCCCCGGGGGATCCGCCGGCCCGGACTCCATTATGGAGTTCAGATACACTGCATCCGACCTGTCGGAATCCTCTGAATCGCCGTTCAGAATGATCCTCTTCAGCTGACCGAGCTTTTCCCGGACAGCCTCATAGAGGTGCAGACGGTTCCCGTCGATAAACAGAACCTCGGCGTCGGAATTGACAACCAGGTACTCCAGGTCCTCCGCCGTTATCTCCGTATTCAGGCCCACCACAACTCCGCCGGCCTTGAGGATGCCGAAATAGGCGCAGACGAAGGCAAAAGAGTTCTCCAGAAGCAGTACCACCCGGTCTCCCCGCCTCAGATTCTCACTTATCAGAAAGCGGGCGATCCGGTTCGCCCTTTCTTCTATTTCCCGGTAGCTCATCCAGTTTTCTTTAAACCAGAGGGCCTCCTTGTCGGGATACCGCCTGCATGACTCTTCGAGTAATCTGTGTACCAGCATGGTTTACCTCTTTACTTCAGATTTCTGCCCGGTCAGGGCCAGGGCGACGGCATAAGCATATTCACTGCAATGGGATATGGAGAGCAGGATCTCCGGCACCTGGTCCGGCGGGTACCTTTTCAGTATGGCCGGCGATAGCCTCACCAGGGGGGCATGGTCCGGGCCTGAGACGATCTCAATCTCCTTCCAGCTGAAGGGCCGGTCCCACTTCAGCCTCAGAGCCTTGAAAACCGCCTCCTTGGCCGCCCATCGGCCGGCGAAATGTACCGGCGGGTTGGCTTTTCCCAGACAATCCGATACTTCCGCAGGGGTAAAACAGCGTCTCATAAAGCGGTCACCCCCTCTGGTAAGCAGGGAGGCTATTCTCGGTATTGAAACGATATCGTTGCCCAGGGCGGACATTCTCCGTTCCGTTAAAAAGGTATTCAGGGGCAGTTCAGGCAGATTCCTGCA
The DNA here is from genome assembly GCF_002087085.1 of Marispirochaeta aestuarii. Lineage (NCBI taxonomy): Bacteria > Pseudomonadati > Spirochaetota > Spirochaetia > Spirochaetales > Spirochaetaceae > Marispirochaeta > Marispirochaeta aestuarii. Next base: position 38,483 of record NZ_MWQY01000021.1, read on the forward strand.
GATCGGCATACTTTTATCCATCTGTCCTTTCCATGGCCAGTATAAAACGGAAAGCTCTGAATGTCGATCGAAGCCTGAAATTTTCCAAAAGACTAGAAGGCACTAGTACTTTTTTACTATCTTTTGTTTAGGTATTTACCTGTTTTTTATTATATTTTTTACTTCGGGCCTGATTTTTTTTTATTACGCGCTATATTATTCCCTGAGCAGTTCAATTCATAAAGTTCAACTTATTTAGTCATTAACTTAATTTTATAGATTAACTCCATAGTTGACGGCAGACAGTACCACCAATACTGTGCCCCGACGTTTCATCAGAGCTGGTAACTCTGATGCGCTTGAGGTGTGCCCGAGCTGTGGACCGGAGATTTTTTAATCGGGAGGGAATATCGATGAAATCCGGAAAGCTTCTTTTTATACTGATAACACTCGCTGCAGTAATTCTTACCGCAGGCTGCGTAGAACCGGGAATGGAGATTGCATCCTCCTCTTTTCCGCCTGCTGAATTACCGCCTGTTGGATCTTCACTGACCCCCTATACCGTGGAGGGAGACTCCTTTACCCTGGCATGGAACCCCTCGGAATCAGAAGATCTTCTGGGATACAACGTCTATTACCGGCCCCACGAGACGGAAACCTGGCTCTTTCTTATCGACTCCGATGAGGCCCAGCTGGAAGTAACCTCCGCCATGCTCCCCGGCGGGGATTATGAGTTCGCAGTCTCCTCCTACACTGCCACCGAAGAGTCGGACCTCCACACATCCCTTGACGACACCGCCAACCCGGATACCGGCTGGTACCTGGTCTGGAATCAGGTCTGAACAGAAATCCAAAAAAGCCCTACCAGTCCATTCTGACCGATACGCCCTGGTCCCGCAGAAACTCCTTGATCTGACGGACAGAATAGTCGCCGTAGTGAACCATGGAGGCGATCAGGGCGGCATCGGCAGCCCCTTTTGTAAAGACCTCCGCCAGATGCTCCGGCTTCCCGGCACCGCCGGAGGCGACCACGGGAATATTGACGGCCGTGGAGATCATTCTGGTCAGGTCGAGTTCGTAGCCGTCCCGGGTGCCGTCTGCATCGATGGAGTTCAGGACGATCTCTCCGGCTCCCAGCCGCTCGGCGGTCAGAGCCCATTCCAGGGCATCCAGATCGGTGGGAGTACGGCCGCCGTTGATTACGACCCGGTAGCCTGAAGGCATTTCCGCATCCTTCAGGGCATCCATACCCAGAACGATACACTGGCGGCCGAAAAGCCCCGCCCCTTCTTCGATGATTCCGGGAAACTTGACCGCCTGGGAGTTGACGCTTATCTTCTCTGCCCCTGCCAGCAGACAGGCCCGCATGTCCGAGGGCGAAGAGATTCCGCCTCCCACCGAAAAGGGGATAAAAATCTGCTGGGCCACCCGTTCAACCACATCGATCATGATGCCCCGTCCCTCGGATGAGGCGGTAATATCGTAAAAGACAAGCTCGTCAACCCCGCCCTGGTAATACTCTTTTGCCATTTGTACAGGATCGCCGATGTCGACGTTTCCCTTGAACTTGATACCCTTGGTGGTCTTGCCGTCCCGAACATCCAGGCAGACGATGATCCTTTTGCGGTACATACTATTCAAGCCCCCCTTTCAGGAAATTCTCCAGCAGCTGGAGACCGAAGCGTCCCGACTTTTCCGGATGGAACTGGGTTGCCACTATATTGTCCCTGGCGTAGATTGCAGAGAAGCGCTCACCGTATTCACAGGTACCGATCTCCAGGGTCCTGTCTGCCACCTCCGGGTAGTAGGAGTGGACAAAATAGAAGGAGGCGCCGTCGGGTACGTCCCTGAAGATAGGGTGCCTCCTGTTCTGCGTCACGGTATTCCAGCCCATGTGGGGTATCTTCAGCCCCTGGCCTCCCTTGAAGAGCCTGACTCTGCCGGGAATAATGCCAAGGCAGCTGGTGTCCGCCTCTTCGGAGTGGTCCAGAAGCACCTGGCAGCCTATACAGATACCGAACAGGGGCTTACCCGCCTCTACGAACTCACGGATAGCCTGGTCAAGGCCGCGGTGCCGTAAAACCCGCATGGAGGATGATGCCTCTCCCACCCCGGGAAATACTATTCCGTCGCACTTTAGAATGGATTCGGGGTCTTCATGAACGCTGAAGTCCGCCCCTATATGGCGCAGGGCGGTTTCCACGCTCCTTAAGTTTCCTGCTTCATAATCTATTACACCGATTTTCACAGCCAGCTCCTTGTTCTGTTATGAGCCGATTCTCCCCCAGGCCTGAAGATCAACATACTCGGTGAGCAGCTGTTCTATACTGCCTGGGTTCATGCGGATGCCGCCGATCTGAACCTCCGACCCGTCTATCCGGGAACTCAAGGTCCGCCGGTCAAAATCCGGATCCAGACCTTTCATAAAGCCCCATAAAAGGAGCTTCGCGAGGGGGAGCGCGGTCCTTGCCTGGCGGGCGTCCTCAAAACGCCATAAAAAGGAGAGCTCCAGATCCGTCTCCCTCCAGGTACCGACTATACGGCATTCTCCCCCCAGGGGCAATCCTGGGGAGAAATTTTTCATTTCGGGGATAAGGATGACAAGATCATTCTCCCGGACAAGCCCCTTTTCGAAGCGATCTTCCCAGGCCCTGAGGATCCGGTCTGTTCCCAGGCTGCTGAAAAGGAGCGTCCCGCCTTCGGGCAGGCTTACCTGTGCATCAGCCTCCCTTAAGGTCCAGGTATCGGGGTTTCGGCCCGTGAGCTCCCAGCTCCGGCTGAAGCCCAGAGCCAGGGAGGTCCTGAAGCGGGGAAAATTCCCCTCCAGCAGCAGTTCCGCAGCACCGTCGTCGAAAAGGGAGAGATTGAGTTCTTCAGTCCTCTTCATAATCCCCGCGATATCATCCCCGTAGACACGGAATATGGAGTTTTCGAGACCGGGGGGGAGGGATCCGGCATGCAGGGATGCCGTCAGCACGGCCTCCGGAGGCAGGGGAGCAACATAGGCTGCGGCCTCCCGGGGGATACTGCGGCAGCCCGCAAAAAAAAGCAGCGCCGCGATGAGCGCGGCGCCGACTTTACCTAGACCTTTTCCAGGGCGATAAGGCATGAGGTCTCTCCGCACTCGATGCTGGCACCGTCGGAGATCTCTTCCCAGGTGAACTCCTCCGCAAGGGTCTCTTCGGTAAGGTAGTCCCTGAAGTCCTGTACCGAGGCCTGCACCTTCTCGTCGCCGAAAAGGCTGAGCCGGATCCGGTCGGTTACCTCCAGCCCGGTCTCCTTGCGCAGATTCTGAACCCCCCGCACGATATCCCGTACAACCCCTTCCCGTTCAAGCTCTTCGGTAATCTCCGGGTCCAGGGCCACGGTCAGAGAGCCCTCGTTGAGAACCTTGAGACCCGACTTCTCGGTCCGCTGAATGATAATGCTCTCTTCGGTTATTTCGATGGGACTGCCGTCCACATCTATTGAGAGGGTTGCCCCCTCCAGAATGGACTGGATTTCCCTCATGGAAAGTTCCTGAATCTTTGCGGCGGCGCTCTTCATCATCTTGCCCAGGCTCTTGCCCAGGATCTTGAAATTGGCCTTGGCGCTGTACTCCACCAGGTCTTCCTCGTTCTCCCGGTAGATAACCTCTTTGACGTTGAGCTCTTCCCGGATGATGTCTTCCATCTCGATAAGCACCTTCCGCTCCGTCTCTTCCCGGGTTACCAGGTGAATCGCCTTCAGGGGCTGACGGGTTTTCAGGGAGTGCATGGCCCTCAGGGCCCGGCCCATGGAGACCGCCTGCCGGGTCACCTTCATCTTGAGTTCCAGCTCATAGTCCCGTTTGGACTCGTCCGCCTCGGGATAGTCGGCCAGATGAACTGAATCGGGCATATCCTTTATCTTGAGGTTCTGGTAAATCTCCTCGGTAATAAATGGAGTAAAGGGAGCGGCTACGTGGACCAGCTTCATCAACACCTCGAAGAGGGTCCCGTAGGCCTGGAGCTTGTCGCCGTCGTTTTCGCTCTTCCAGAAACGGCGGCGGGAACGGCGGATGTACCAGTTGTTCAAGAGGTCGACAAAATCCACGATGGGTCCGATGGCCTTCTGCAGGTCATAGGCATCAAGATACCCGGTAACCTGCCCCACGAGGTTCTCGGTTTCACTGAGAATCCAGCGATCCAGGGGATTGTCGGGATGCTCCGGCGCCCCTTCAGGGCTGATACCGTCGATATTGGCGTAGGTTACAAAGAAGCTGTAGGCGTTCCAGATGGGAAGAATTACCCCTTTCAGAACGTCCCGCACCCCGTCGTCGGAGTAGCGCAGGTCCTCCGCCCGGACAACCGCGGAATGCATAAGAAAGAGCCGCAGGGCATCGGCACCGAACTGGTCCATGACCTCCATGGGGTCCGAATAATTCCTGAGGGACTTGGACATCTTTTTGCCGTCCGAGGCAAGAACCAGTCCGTTGACAACCACATTCCGGAAAGCGGGCTTGTCAAAGAGGGCTGCCGCCAGGATGGTCAGGGTATAGAACCAGCCCCGGGTCTGGTCGAGACCTTCGGAGACGAAGTTGGCGGGAAAATGGGATTCGAAAAACTCCTGGTCCTCGAAGGGGTAATGGTTCTGGGCATAGGGCATGGCGCCGGATTCGAACCAGCAGTCCAGGACCTCCGGAACCCGGCTCATTGTTCCTCCGCAGGAGCAGGGAAAGCTTATTTCGTCAACATAATGCTTGTGCAGGTCCGTGACCTTGACGCCGGATTTTTCTTCGAGCTCCGCCCGGCTCTCGATGCAGTGGACCTCGTCGCAGGTATCGCATTTCCAGACGGGAATGGGGTTTCCCCAGTAGCGGTTCCGGGAGATCGCCCAGTCCCGGGCGCCCTCCAGCCACTTGCCGAAACGTCCGTCCTTCAGGTGATCGGGTACCCAGTTGATCTGCTGGTTCGCATCGAGCATGCTCTGTTTGATCTTGCCAATATCAACGAACCAGGAGGAGATCGCCCGGTAGATAAGGGGACTGGAACAGCGCCAGCAGTGGGGATAGGAGTGCAGGTAATTGTCCCGCTTTATCAGCTTGCCCTCATCCCGGAGGCGCTGGATGATCGCCTTGTCGGCGTCCTTTACAAAGGTTCCCTGAAAATCGCTGACCTCTGGTGTGAACTTGCACTCCCCGTCCACGGGACAGACCGTGGGAACGTCGGTATCCTTCAGGACATTGTAGTCATCCTCGCCAAAGCCGGGGGCGGTGTGGACAATGCCGGTACCGTCCTCTGTGGTAACGTAATCAGCGGTATAGGTTTTGAAGGCGTCCCGGCTCTCTATATCGGCAAAATAGGGAAAGAGGGGTTCGTACTCGATTCCCGTCAGGTCCCTGCCCTTCTTTGTCCAGAGAACCCTGTACTCTTCTTCATTCTTGTAGTAGGCGGAGAGCCGTTCGGCCGCCATAATATAGAAGTCATCACCATCGGCGACCTTTACATAGTCGATATCCGGCCCCAGGGTAAGGGCCAGGTTGGACGGCAGGGTCCAGGGGGTCGTGGTCCAGGCAAGGAGATAGGAGTTCTCTTCTCCCTTGATTTTGAATCGCACCGTTATGGCCGGATCGGTTACGTCCTGGTAGCCGCCAAGGTTCAACTCGTGGTTCGACAGTACCGTTGAGCAGCGGGGACAGTAGGGCAGAATGTAATGTCCCTCGTAGAGAAGGCCCTTGTTCCACAGCTGCTTTACGACCCACCAGATGGACTCCATGTAGTCCGGTTCCATGGTCTTATAATCGTTTTCAAAATCGACCCAGCGGCCGGCACGGGTCATGACGGTTTCCCATTCCTTTGTGTAGCGCAGAACAATGGAGCGGCAGGATTCGTTGAATTTGGCGATACCGAAATCCTCGATCTCCTTTTTACCGGAGATACCGAGCTCCTTCTCCATTTCGTACTCCACCGGAAGACCGTGGCAGTCCCAGCCGAAACGGCGTTCAACCCTTTTTCCCTTCATGGTCTGGTAGCGCGGGATTATGTCCTTTATGGTGCCCGGTACGAAATGGCCGAAGTGGGGCAGACCGGTGGCAAAGGGAGGCCCGTCGTAAAATGAGTAGTGCTCGCAGTCGCAGCGGTTTTCGATGGATTTCTTGAAGATGTTATTTCCCTTCCAGAACTCGAGGATGGCTTCTTCCATTCTGGGAAAACTCACTTTCGGGTCCACGGGATTGTACACAGCTTGCGCTCCTTGGTAGGAATATTCTTGTTCCAGGGTCGCAACATTCTAGAGAAAATGGAGTACCGCTGTCAAGGGAGCCTGGATTCCGCAGCCCCGGATGAATCGCCAGGAATTAATGGCACCTCAAAAAACTACTCTTTTTACCACGTTTTTATAGATGCCCGTATCAAAAGTTCCTTGTAAACATTATTTTATTGATATATATTTATCTATATATGTTTCATTCACACGACACAGGGAGAACAGCATGAAATACCTGATCATCGGCGGTGTTGCAGGAGGGGCGACCACAGCGGCACGCTTGAGAAGACTTGACGAAGATTCCCAAATAATTCTCTTCGAGCGGGGAGCATACATCTCCTACGCCAACTGCGGCCTGCCCTATTATATCGGCGGAACCATCGCCGAGAGGGACGATCTGTTTGTTCAGACCCCTGAATCCTTCTACGACCGCTTCCATATCGAAGTGCGGATCAACAGCGAGGTTCTCTCCATTGACCGGAAAGAAAAAAGCATCGAAGTCCGGGACCTCACAGGCGGCAGAACCTACAGTGAATCCTACGACAAGCTGGTACTCTCTCCCGGGGCGGAACCGGTAAAACCGCCGATCCCCGGTATTGAATCGGAGGGTATATTTACCCTGCGGAGCGTTCCGGATACGGATAGAATCCATGAATATATAGCGGAGAAGAAACCGGAACGGGCGGTAATCGTGGGCGCCGGATTCATCGGTCTTGAAATGGCCGAGAACCTGCACAGGCGCGGAATCTTTGTCACCATTGTAGAGATGGCCAACCAGGTAATGAATATCCTGGACTACGAGATGGCCGCGGAGGTCCATCAGCACCTGAAGCTGAAGAATGTGGAGTTCTACCTGGAGGATGCGGTCAGCGCTTTCAAGCCGGACCGGAACAAAAAACTGAGCGTACATCTGCGCTCCGGAAAGGTCCTGCCAGCGGATATGGTCATCCTTTCCATAGGGGTAAAACCGGACACAACCCTCGCACAGAAGGCGGGCCTCGAAATCGGGGAGTCCGGGGGCATAAAGGTGGACAGCCATCTTCTCACCTCCGACAGGGATATCTACGCCCTGGGAGACGCCATAGAGTTTCCCAACCCCATAAGCGGCCATCCCATGAAAATCCCCCTGGCGGGTCCCGCAAACAAGCAGGGACGAATTGTGGCGGACAACATTGTCAGGGGAAACAGCAGAACCTACAAGGGGACCATCGGCACGGGTATCGCCAAGGTCTTTGATATTACCGTTGCCTCCACGGGTCTCCCGGAAAAACTGCTCAAGGGGATCGGAATCCCCCACACCTCGGTTATCACCCACTCCGGGTCCCACGCGGGCTATTATCCCGGAGCAATTCCCATGACCATCAAGATCCTTTTTAATCCGGAAGACGGCAGGCTTCTGGGGGGACAGGTCGTGGGCTACGAGGGGGTGGACAAGAGAATTGACCTGATAGCCTCGATCATCGGCATGGGGGGCAATGTCAGCGACCTTGCGGAGATCGAACACGCCTACGCCCCGCCCTTCTCCTCCGCCAAAGACCCGGTGAACATCTCCGGTATGGTGGCGGAAAACGTAATAAAGGGTACCAGCCTGCAGGCAAGCTGGACCGAGGTATTCAATCCGGAAAAAAAGAAGGACATCCTGCTGCTGGATGTGCGCACTGAGGAAGAACACGCCCTGGGAAGCGTCGAATCTGCGCTGAACATTCCCGTCGACGATCTGCGCCGAAGGATCGGAGAACTCCCCCGGGACAGGAAAATCGTTCTTTTCTGCAGTGTGGGACTCCGGGCCTACGTGGCGGAGCGGATTCTCCGGCAGCACGGATTCTCCAATGTCGCCAACCTCTCGGGAGGTTATAAAACCTACTCCATCTCCACCCAGAAACAGAGCAACGAGGATATCTTCTCCGGAGAGTTCATAGGAAAGGACGACCATATCTACCAGGGGGTCCCGAGAAAAAGTGAAGGCATACAGGTCAAACGGATCGATGCCTCCGGAATGCAGTGTCCGGGACCGATAATGCGCCTTAAAAAGGAGATAGAAAGCCTCGATTCCGGCGACAGGCTTGTTCAGACCGCGACGGATCCCGGTTTTGCCCGGGACGTGGAATCCTGGTGCCGGATGACAGGGAACAGCCTGCTCTCCGTCAGCCACGAGGGAGGAGTCATAACAGCGGAAATAGAGAAAGGCCGCCCCCTTGCGCCGAACCCGATGCGTCAGGGCAACGGAACCACCCTGGTGGTCTTCTCGGATGATCTGGACAGGGCCCTGGCCTCCTTCGTGATCGCCAACGGCGCCGCGGCTTCCGGACGGGAGGTTACCCTCTTTTTTACCTTCTGGGGCCTGAACGTCATCAAGGCGCAGCACAAACCGAAGGTAAAAAAAGACCTCATGGGAAGGATGTTTTCCCTGATGATGCCCGCCTCCAGCCGGAAGCTGTCCTTGAGCAAGATAAACATGGGCGGCATGGGCAGCCGCATGATGCGGCGGCGAATGAAATCCAGGGGTGTCGATTCCCTCGAGACCATGATCGACCAGGCCCGGGAGGCGGGAGTACGCCTCGTGGCATGCCAGATGTCCATGGACATAATGGGGGTACAGAAGGAGGAGCTTATCGACGGGGTTGAGGTCGGAGGCGTCGCCACATTCCTCGAGAGCGCCCAGGAATCCAGCGCAAGCCTGTTCGTATAGGGGCTCGATGAGAAAAAACTTGAAATTAAGGGCTTAACAATCTATCATCGAGGTAATGCAAAATCGGCTTTCCACCCGTATGCTTTTCATGGTACTGCTACCTGTTTTTGTCTGTACACTTCTTCTGGTTTTTCTGCTTATCGCCTTCAACGCCGCCTATGATGTTGTGGTGGGCGTACAGGAGGAAAACCTCAGAGAACTTGTACGCCTGGGCAGCAGTTCCATAGATCGCTTATGGATATCTCCCCGGGAGAAATCCGTTGAAGCCCTCGCCCGAAGTCCTCTTTTACAGAAACGGATACGGGGGGAGGTTCCTTTTTCCGAACTGCATGCCGATTGGGAATCCATACACCCTGCCCTGGAAGGCTGTTTCTTCATTTACTATGGTCTGGAAGACGGAACCATAGAGCTGTATCCCGATCTCGATCTGCCGGAGGATTACGATCACAGGGAACGGCTCTCGTATAAAAAGGGAATAAACCTCGAAACCACCTCTCCGGCATGGACCGCTCCCTACGCTGAAATCATTACCGGGCAGATTATCGTCAGTACCGTGGTCCAGCTCCGGGATGCGCAGAACAGGCCCATCGGTGTCTTTGCAGCGGATATAACCCTCAAGGGACTCCAGGAGATCCTGAATCAGATTCAGCTTCCCCGGGGGAGCTCTATATTCCTGCTGGACACCGAAGGAACTCCCTTTGTGGGAACCGACGTTGAAGATGTGCGTACCGGAGGGCTTCCCGGGGAGAGCGACAAGACCTTTGTGGAATACAGCAGTCCCCTTTCCAACGGCTGGAGAATCGCGGTGGTTGTGCCGCGAAAGTCCATGGCAAGGAGCTTTGAACGCCTGCGAAGCCTGGTCCTGGGCTTCTCGTTTCTGCTGTTCATCCTCTCCGCCGGAATCCTCGCTTTTCATGTGATAAAGCTCGCCTCGAGGGCACACCGGCTGGCCTCCTACTTTGAAGAGGTCATGATGGAAAATCGACCACTGGGCAGGGTATTCAGAAGCAACGATGAGTTTTCCTTTCTGAACAAGCAGTTCAATAAGGTCATACTGGCTACCCGCAGAGCGGAAAACGAAAGACTGTCCCGGGAACAGGTATTCCGCTTTATCATAGAGCGTTCCCCCATTGGCTTTTTCCGAACCCGCAGCGAGGGATCCCTTCTGTACGCAAACCCCTATTTTATCCGGCTCCTGGGTTATTCCCCTGAAGAGATGGAGACGATCGACTCTGTTGAACGTTTTTATGCCGACAGGGAGGACAGAAAGACCTTTCTGGCCGAGCTTTCAGAAAAACACGAGGTCCAGGGCCGACGGATCCGTTTTCAACGGAAGTCGGGGGATTTCTTCTGGATCTCCATGAACTCCCTGATTGTTCCCGGACAGGAAAACAGGGAGGTTTTCGAGATCGAGGGTTTCCTCATCGATGCAACTGACGAGGTTGAAGAACAGGAACGGCTGCGGATTCTTGCCGAGACCGATCCTCTCACGACCCTGGCCAATCGCCGCGCCTTTTTCGAAAGGTTTTCAATTGCCCTGGGACAGGCGCGTCAGAACGGAGAATCCATCAGCCTGATCATCTTCGACGTGGACCGCTTCAAGCCGGTAAACGACACCTATGGACACGATCTGGGGGATGAAATCCTGCGGCTGATAGCAGCTGCGGGAGAAAAAATCATCCGCAAGGGAGACGTATTTGCCAGGCTTGGAGGAGATGAGTTCGCCCTGCTTCTGCCTGCCAGCAGCGGAGAGGAGGCAAAAGGTCTGGCATCCCGACTGCAGGCGGGTATTGCGCAGATCGACCCGCCGGATCCCCTGGATTCATTTCCCAGCATCAGCATCGGCATCTGCTGTCATGGAGACGCTGAAGACTGCAGCATTGATGAATTATACAAAAAAGCTGATACCGCCCTCTATGAAGCAAAAGCCGCGGGACGCAACAGAATCGTCCTTTACACTCCCCCCACCTGAGCTATCGGATACCATGGGACATGGATTCTGCAGGGATGCGACTGCCGGAGGGAATAAGCAGCTTGCGTCATTCTATTCTTGACTAATCCTATCATCTTTATATACTTTACAATATAAGTAACATATATGGAGGATTAATCATGGGTGCTTCCTTTTTTATCTGGCTCGCAGTTTTTCTGCTCCTTCTCGTGATTCTCGCTCTGCCGAAATTCCGGGCTGGAGTTCCGTTTTCCCTCAGGGTCTTCATCGCCATGCTCCTTGGCGGAGGAACAGGCCTGGCGATCTATGCAACTCAAAGCCCGGAGGTATCGGCGGAACTGAGGCGCTGGTTTTCCCTGGTGGGCTACGGCTATGTCGACCTGCTGCGAATGCTCATCATTCCCCTGGTCCCCACCAGTATTATTGCCGGGCTGCTTAAACTGGAAAACACCCGGGAACTGAAGGTCCTGGGATTACGGACGATCACCCTGTTTTTATCCACCGCCGTTGTCGCCAGTATTCTGGGTCTTGTAATCGGCTCCCTTTTCAAGGTCGGTGCGGGAGTGGCAACTGCAGGTCTGGCCGCCCGGGAATCCCAGCAGATCACCGATGTGATTGCCAGATTCCGGGATTTTATACCGTCTAATCCTGTTGCAGCGGCAGCGGAGACAAAGATAATTCCTCTGGTGGTGTTCTCCCTGTTCATCGGAACCGCAGCGGTAATAGAGTCAGGAAAAAACAAGGAACGCATAGAACCGTTCAAAGCACTGATCGATTCCTTTGTCAGAGTAGTTATCCGCCTGACCAGGATCATCATAGGCCTGACACCCTACGGTGTACTGGGGCTCATGGCCTACTGGATGTCCAACACGGGAATGGCAGCCCTTGCGGATCTGGGTCTCTTTGTCCTGGCCATTGTCGCTGCCTGCGCCGTCCAGATCCTTGTTGTATACGGCGGTCTTCTGACCAGCCTCGCCAGGATTAATCCCTTCCGCTTTTACCGTGCCGCCTCTCCGGCCATGCTCCTGGCCTTTACATCCCGTTCGAGCCTGGGGACCCTTACCCTGACGATAGACACCATGAAAAACCGCCTCAAGGTAAACTCCCGGGTAGCCAATTTCGTCGGTCCCATCGGCGCGGTCATGAACATGGATGCCTGCGGAGGAATTTTTCCCGCCATGGTGGCGGTATTCGCGGCCAACGCTTTTGGCATTGTGTTGGAACCGTTTCAGTATCTTCTTATAGTCATCGTATCGGTACTGGCGAGTATCGGCAGTGCGGCGGTCCCCATGGGGGCAACCGCCTTTACGATTATCACCCTCTCCACCGTCGGTCTGCCGGTAGAGGCGGTAGGACTGGTCGCCGGAGTCGATTTTCTGGTGGACATGTTCCGTACCAGTACCAACGTTACCGGAGATCTGACCGCTTCGGTGATCGTGGGAAACTCCCTGGGCGAGTTCGACCGGGAGGCCTTCAACAGCCAGGACTTCAGTGAACTCGCCCCTGAAGGGGTTTAGAAGACTGTTCAGTCCAGCCAGATATCGCAGGGTATCCCCAGGGATTCTCCCATGGCTTCCAGTTCTTTCGCGATGTTTTCATGGAGGGGGATACCCGTTTTATGCCGCTCTTCCACTGACTGAGCGGCCCGCTCTCCGGGATAGCGCACAGAGGAAATTCCTTCCTGAACCGGGGAGCGGTGCAGCTTTTCGATCATTTCGTCCATAAGAGTTGTGAACTGCCCGCCTTCGAGGCATCCGATCTTCATGGCGAAGAAACTGTGGGTATCCACCCCCTTCTTTCGCAGCATGCTCCCCCCGTCACCGGAGAGCATCCCGGCCAGAATATCCACCATCAGCAGAAGGCCGAAACCCTTGTGGACGCCGTGGCTCAAGCTGCTTCCCAGGGGCAGAACGGCGGAATCGGGACCGAAATATCCTTCAGGATCGGTAACAGGATTCCCTTTTCCGTCGATCACATAGCCTTCCGGCATGGTCTCACCGTCCCAGGACATCAGATGGGCCTTGTTGGCTATGGACATGGTGGGGGCCATATCAAAGATAAATGGGGGATTCTTTCCTGCAGGGGCTGCAAAGGCAAGAACATTGTTCCCCACCAGCTTGCCTTTACCCCCCGGGGCGGCCACGGAATTACCTCCGGTGGAAAACTGCATTCCCAGCATGCCCGCTTCCGCGGCCATGTTCACGTAGTAGGAACCGGCTCCGTTGTGGTTGCTGTTGAAGACATTTACCCATCCCATGCCGTACTCTTCGGCCATCTCCATGGCAAGTTCCATGGCCCGGTGACTGGCGATAAATCCCAGTCCGTTATCCGCATCCAGGAGGGCTGTTGTGGGTGTGCAGCGCTCAACAGAGAGTTCGGGCTTTCCATTGATAATACCGTCCTGCACCTTCTTTACATAATAGCTGTAAAGATTCATTACACCATGAGTCTTTATTCCCCTCAAATCGGCATCCACCAGAATGGCGGCTGTGAGATCCGCATCATCCCTGGACACCCCGACTTTCTGAAGGGATAAAGAGGCCAGTTCCGTCAGTCGTTTCGCATCTGCTCTTCGATAGTTCTTCTTTTCCATGTGGATATTGTAACAGGCAGGATCGGAATCAACAACGGAAGGCCCCATATCCGGTACTCGATGCTTGCGAAATTTCTGTCCCGCCTGCATACTCTGCAGTGGAGGCAGATATAATGGACACGAAAACCCTTGAAAACAGAATTGCCCGGTGTATTCAGGAAGAAGAGGAGCTTCAGTTCAGAACATTCACCAACCGGGATGCCCTGGAGCTCGGTCTCGGGATACTGAAACGGGCGGAAGAACAGAACATACATATTACAATCGACATCGAGCGCCACGGACAGCGTCTTTTTCATTATGCCATGGACGGGACGACCATGGACAATGACCAGTGGGTGGAACGCAAAAAACGCGTCGTTAACCGGGTTTTCAGGAGTTCCTACCATTTCTTCCTCCTGCTGCAACAGCGGGGTCAGAACCTGAGAGACCGGGGACTTGATGAAAAGGATTACGCCCCCTCGGGAGGAGCTTTCCCCTTGAAAATCAGGGATGCCGGGGTAATCGGGGTCATAGCGGTTTCGGGACTTCCCCACGAGGAAGACCATGCCCTGGTGGTTTCGGAGATCAGGAAATTCCTGACCCGGGGGTAAGTAATATACCATTTATGAATTATCACGTGAAATTGTTCAGACACCCCCCTTGATTGTCGCCAAGATTCAGTCACATAATGGGGCGCATGAGTCAGCCCAAGAAAATCAATCCCAGTCTGATGATCACCATGCTGGTTATCGCCATATTTCTGTCCATGACGTCACGGACGATATTCTCTCCCCTTATGCCGATGCTGCAGAAGGAACTCGGAATCAGCCTCTCCACTGCGGGAACCCTGTTTTTCATGATCAGCCTGAGTTACGGTGTAACCATACTCTTTGCCGGATTTCTTTCCTCCAGGATAGGTCACGGTAAGGCAATCGTCACTGCTCTGGCGGCCATATCCCTGGGTCTTCTTCTTTCTGCGGTATCCTGGGGGATTCTGCCTCTTTCCATGGGAATGGTGCTGATCGGAGCCGGTGCCGGGATTTATCCTCCCTCCGGGCTTGTAATGATAAACACCACCATCAGCCTTGAACACCGGAGTACGGCATTTTCTTTTCATGAAATCGGACCCAACCTGGCACTGCTTGTCTCTCCTCTGATTGTCCTTGCCCTGGAGCCGTGGTTCGGCTGGCGGGGTGTTCTATTATGTCTCTCCGTGGCTGTTTTCCTCGGGAGCATGGTGTTTCTCCGCTGGGGAGCACCCGGCAGCGGCATGGGGGCCCCGCCCCGGCTCAGTACCATCGGGAAAATCCTCAGACTGCGAACCACCATACTGGGCATGGTAATCATGTCCGCAGCCCTTTCGGGTCAGCAGGGTGTCTACGCCATATTACCCGCCTATCTGGTTACCGAACACGGACTCTCCTCCCAGTACGTGAATGTCCTTCTCTCCATCTCCCGGGTAACCGGCATAATCCTGCTGCTTCGCTCGGGACCGGTTATCAACCATATCGGCAGACGGGCCACCATTTTCGGAGTGCTCTTCTTCTCCGCCCTGTGTACCGCCCTGCTCGGTATTTTGAAGGGTATACCCCTGGCTGTGGCGGTAATTGCCCAGCCGGCGCTTCTGACAGTGCTGTTCCCCGCGGCCCTCTCTTCCCTTTCCGAGATAGGCGAAGCCCAGTATCAGAATATTACCTATGCCCTGATAATAACCATCGGTGTGGGAGGCGGAGTCGGTGTGGCTCCGGCGATACTCGGGGTAATGGGAGATCTCGGTATCGGATGGCTCGGCTTTATTCTGCTGGCGGTCTATATGGCTTTTGCCATGCTGTTTCTGAAATCAACCCCGGTATTCGGCAGGGAAGTACGGAACAGGGAGAACCGGCAGTAAAACATCTTCCAGCTTTACTGTGCCGCAATTGTTATTAACAGCATATCAGTATAAAAGCCTTCGGTGGCCATACCGAAATCCTCGATCTCCACGCCCACGTCGTAGCGATCTCCCCTGATGGTACTGGGTCCTCCCAGGGGTACCACGGGCACATCCGTCCCGGAAGAGAGGTCGACCCCGCCGCCGGCCACCGACAGGGAATAGGGAACGCTGCTGGTATCGGTGGCGTCCTGAATCATCATGACCCCGCTGTTCTGGGAGCGCATATAAACTGAATAGCCGCTGTTGGCTCGGACCATCAGGTCCGCGTGGCGCCTGCTGCCGGCATAGAGTTCGCCGAAATCCAGGGTCAATTCAGTCCTGCTGGAATCGAAGCTTCCTCCAGAGGGTACCAGGGAGATATCCATAACCTGGTCCATTTGCGCGCTCATGCTCATGATGGCCGTGTCTTCAGGTCCTCCTCCACGGGGATTATCCGGCGTACCTGCCCACAATTCCAGACGGAGTTCCTCGGCGTACTGACCCGCCAGAGGGAACTGGTCGGGATCGAGAATCACGACAAAAGTCAGGTCCTTTGTGGTACCGCCTCCGGCTGCTGCTTCCGCATCGGAAAAACTGCCTGAGAGAACCTGGGACAGAGAGGGCCCGGCGCTCAGGTCCACCAGGATCCTGCGGTCCGCCGCATTATCGTACACCTGATAGTACATTATCCCCCCCGAGACCGGATCAAGAAGATAACGGTTGGCAAACTGTCCGCTTTGTCCGGTGGAAAAGGTAATGAAAAAGTCCGTCCCCTGGCCCTTGTGGTTGACCCGGATTGTTTCACTGATTATGACCTCCTGGTCAAGGAGAAACTGGGCATTGTTAATCTTTGGCGTTCTGCCCCTGAAGGACAGAGACCATAATCCCTCAGTCACGAAAAAGGAGACCGCCAGCATAGTCACAAGCATAAGGATGTGCCGTTTTAAATAACCGTCCATACCCATTTTTCGTTCCTCCTGTTCAGGGGCTGAGTTCTTTCCGTATCACCGGCAGAACCAGCGGTTCCAGGCTGACCCGACCCTCCGGACTTTCCGGTATGGAAAGCTCGATCTGGGCCCCGGTACTGGAAAAAAGGACCAGCAGGTATCGTCCTGCCTCTATATCATGAAGCTGAAAAAAACCCTCTTCATCGGAAAAAAAGAGCTGCCGTTCATCCCCGGGAGAATCCAGGGGAATAAGCTCCCCTGCCTGCAGGGCAATCGGCTCTGCCTGGAGTGTAAGCAGCCTCCCTGAGACAAACAGATTGTGGCGAAGGCGGACGGGAACGGTAATCCCGCTGCGGTAGGAGGGAACAAGCGTCACAATATCCTCCTTCAGAAGAACCTCCGGAGATGTATTGGGGAGCTCTATCTGCAGGGTTGCAGGGGTATAGGAGCTCAGCTCGCTGTAGGTAATAACACCTCCCCTGCTCTCTTTTGTGCCGCCGCTTCCCCGGCTGTTGCGGACGCTCACAAGCTCATTCTGCAGTTCATCATCAGGTACCAGCATGATAAAACTGTCCTGCACCTGCCGGCTCAGCGCGAAATTTCCACCTGCAAAAAGGACGGCCCCGCCGAGACCGGCCCCCAGCCTATTGCTTGTGGTGTTGCTGCCGGTATCATAATTTGTCCGGGACAGGGAATTGTTTATACTGGCTCGAAGAAAGGGCGCATCGTAGTGGAAGCCCATATCCGCGACAGTCTGATCAGCGGAGGCAGGCGGGTAGCCCTGAACCGATGCGGTATAAACCCATTGCTGAGGGTCCTCCGTATCCCGCCAGCTGAATCCCAGGCCCCCTTCTCCGGATTTAAGATCCTGGGAATACTGCAGGTTCTGTCCGGAATTATCGGGACTCAGGGAGAAGGCAAGATGCCCCCGCCACTCCCAGCCCTCCTGGGTATCGTGGTTCAGGGAAAAACTCAAAGACATGGAAGCACTGCGGCCGAAGCCCTTCAACAGGGTCAGGGAGCCTTGCAGACTGTCCGGGCTCTCTCCCCGTCCAAGGGCATAGGCTGTCATGATACTCGCATATGCGGAAAAGGGCAGGACCTGGCCGATACTCGAGCTGAAACGCCAGATATAGTCCGACGGGGCCTCGCTGAGTACAGAGCTGCGGTAGGCATCGTCATAATACTCGACCTGGACCCCCAGACTCGGTATGCTGCGCCGGGACGGAAAGGCAACGCGATACTGAAGACGGGAATGTATCCCGGGATCCCGGTCCAACCCGGCGGAAGCTCCAAAGCCGAGACCCAGATTGCCGAACGGGAGGGCTGAAACCAGGGAGAGATTGCCGATATATGTATCCCGGTCTATCTGCAGAGCTGTTCCCCCGGTAAGCCGGGGAAGCAGTCCGTAGGAAAAAAAACCCGCCGCCAGGGGATCGGAAAATTCATGCTGAGGGGTTCCTCCGCTTACTGCGAAGGAGTATTCCTGCTGCCGGAGCAGACCGGAATCAAAGGGAACGATGGTTTCGATGGTCCGCTCCCTGCCGTCCTGTTCGGTAATAACGATCCTGATTTCGTTGAGACCGCCCACGTAGGGAAAATCCAGCAGATTATGTACCCCCGCGTCGAGGCGCTCGGTTTTCAGAAGGCGGCCGTTGAGATAGATGGAGACCTCCGCCGGCTGTTCAAGGAGAAGTTCCCGGGAGAGGGAGCGGTAGGGGCTGGCGATATCGGAGAGGGCTTTTTCCGTACCGATGCCAACTCCATCCAGAGGGACCGAGGGAATAGATGCATAGGAGGGACTGTCCAGGGTTCCTGCGGCAAGACGCAGTCCGTTCTCCGGGAAATCCCGGATCAGCCGCAGGGAATCCAGTTCCACCTCTTTTTCCGGATAGCTGGTCATGTTGACTCCCCCGGTAAGAACCCATCGCCGGAACTGCAGATTAGGAAACAGATTCAGCTGGAGGGGAACATCGTATACGGCCTCCTCCCCATCGGCCCGGTACAGGAGTTCCGCTTTGCTGTAGTAGTTCATGTATGCGCTGTAGGGGTCGGCAGAAATATCCGCCGGATCGATATGCTGCGGGGCATGCCGCAGTCTGAGGTCTCTGCTCCGGCGCAGTTCGGGGGGAGTGAGGATCTCGACCTGCAGCATGGAAGAATCGTACCAGGCATCGAAACCGTACGAAACCAGATCCTCGAGCCTGACAGAGTCCCCCCCGAAGCTCTCCCGGATGCCGCTGATGCCCTCCGGAGAAAGCCCCGGTTCCAGAAGTTCAAAAAGGGCTTCCCGGGGCAGATGGACCTCGTTATCAGCCGTGATATGCGCCGAGAGCTCGCCGGAGAATTCTCCGTCTATTCGAATCAAAAGAAGGATCTCCGCATCCTCCTGCGCCGGGGCCTCTGCTGTGTCACCAAAGGCCTGCATGAAGATCTCTGCAGCCGGGTCCGGAGCATCCTGTCCGCTTATCCGCATGGCCAGGAGAAAGAGTATGGAGATGCCGGTACTAATTCTCCGAATCATAGCTGAGTTCGACATCCAGAGGCCCTTTCTCAAAACCTTCCGGAATTTTCAGTCTGACTGTTCTTGTTCCACCGGCAAGGAGATTCTCTCCGTTTATACCGCCCAGAAGCTCGGGGGGATACTCAAGGAGAACAGCCCCATTGACTGCACTGCGGATGCTAATATTCAGGTCGTTCAGGATACTGTGTTTATTTCCCCGGTTATGCAGGCTTATCTCAAGGGTTTCAGACCCCTCTCCGCCGCTGATCTCTGCTTTCTGAACCACCACGTCGGCGGAAGCTTCGGGGGGGCATATATAAATGGCGCCGAGATAGCGGAAAAGAATCTGTATTCCGCTGTCCGTGGCGGCTTCTCCGCCAAAATCCACCGGAACCTGTTCTATCAGTATACGGTAGGCCTGTTCGCTGGATATATCCGCCGGTCCTTTCCACTGAACCCGTACGGTCTGCACCGATTCAGGCTTCAGCACTACCTGCCGGGGGTAGACGGTAAAAAGCTCATCTGCAGCTTCCCGGGCCTCCTGACCGTCACTGTCGATTCTTCGTGTAAACATGCTGATACGAATAGCTATATAGTCCTGGCCATCGTTTTTCAGACGGAAACTCTGGGTCGCCCCGCGTCCCGAAGGGGTAAAGCTGCGGGATATTGGTTCAAAAGAGAAGGACCAGAGTCCTGCGAGCACCAGAGTATTCAGAAACAGGAAAACCAGTATCTTTTTAGCCTTCATCAGGACCCCCTTCATCTTCTTCTACACCATCTATAATATCGGATTCTTCCGTTCAACAAAAAAGCCGCCCAGGCTAAACGGACGGCTTTGCGGCATCAGCTGCAGACCTGGTATTTCAGGCCACCCTGCTCTACTTTGCCGCAATGGTGAAGGTCAGGGTGTCGCTGTAGGTGCCTTCATAGGGGAAATCGGTGGCTCCATTGTAGCTTATGGCCACATCGTTGGCCGCTCCGCTTCCGGGGGACTTGGTACTGACATCGGAGATGACCGCTGATCCGCTGCTGAGAGTAATTCCAGATCCTCCGTAGCTGATGCTGTAGTTCAGGCTTGCAGTGCCGGTGGTGTCCACAAATTGGGGGGTATCGCTGCCGGCGGCCATGGCGTTGCTCGATTCCAGGGTTACGGTATAACCGGTCCGTTTGTTGCTGCGCTCGATTACCGTGGCGACCTTGACGCCCGAGGCGTCTATGGAAAGATCAAGGGCATCGCTTCCGGGTTCGGCATTCACTGTAATTTCAAGAATCTCGGGTACGCTTCCCTGAAGGAACAGGGTACCGCTTGTCTGGGCACTTACTACAACGGTAAGAACAGCAAGAACGGCTGTTACAATAATCAATTTCTTCATATAATCCTCCTGACCCTTTCGGGTTTCACTAACAGTAATGCAATTTATGTGCCAACTTCACCGAACAAAAAAAGGAACCAACATAAATATTTATATTACAATTACTTACGCGCATACCGTCTTCACGTATCTTCTTTTCTTATACCAGATATCTCCAGAAGCTCAATCCTGAATTCCCCGGTCTCGACGGTCATGACGAGGCAGCTCGACATTTGCGTCGAGACCGCTGCCGGACGCTTCCTGGTCGGGAGAATTATGGATTCCCAGGATTTCAAGGCGTGACCGCAGCCTGCGTTCGCTGATTTTCAGTCTCCGGGCCGCCTCGCTCTGGTTACCCTTTGCTTCCTTCAGGGCGCAGCTGATCAGCTGCTTTTCGAAGCTGTTCATCTTCTCCTGATAGTCGGTTCCGGTGGCTGAATCGCAGAGCTGATGAATCTCGTCCTCAAAGGATGTTTTGACTCCTGCACTTTCCAGATCCCGAAGACTTATATGCGTACCCCGGGCCATAATGATTCCCCGCTCTATCATGTTCTCGAGTTCCCGCACATTACCGTGAAAAGGCAGTCTCATAAGAAGATCCAGGGCCTCCCGGGTGATCCCCTGTATGGAACGATTGTTCTTCAGATTGAAAATCCGGATAAAATGCTCAACCAGGGGGGGGATATCCTCTTTCCTGGCCCTCAGGGGCGGGATGGTTACATTCACGACATTGAGACGCCAGTACAGATCCGTCCTGAAGCTTCCTTCCGCCACCAGTCCTTCCAGATCCCGGTTGGTGGCAGCAATTATGCGCACATTGAGCTGGCGGGTATGGTTTTCTCCCAGACGCTGGATCTGGCCGAACTGAATTGCCCGGAGCAGCTTTACCTGTATGGAGGGGGGAATGTCTCCGACCTCATCAATAAAGAGGGAGCCTCCGTCGGCCTCCTCGAATCTGCCGGCACGGTCCTGATCCGCCCCGGTAAAAGAGCCCTTCGCAT
The DNA here is from genome assembly GCF_002087085.1 of Marispirochaeta aestuarii. Classification (NCBI taxonomy): domain Bacteria; kingdom Pseudomonadati; phylum Spirochaetota; class Spirochaetia; order Spirochaetales; family Spirochaetaceae; genus Marispirochaeta; species Marispirochaeta aestuarii. Next base: position 59,614 of record NZ_MWQY01000021.1, read on the forward strand.
GGCCGAAGAGTTCACTCTCCATGAGGGACTCCGGCAGGGCCGCAATGTTTACCGTGACAAAGGGCTGTTCCTTCCGCAGGCTGGATTTGTGGATAAGCCGCGCCATGAGTTCTTTTCCCGTACCGCTTTCTCCGGTGATCAGTATAATTGCGTCGCTCCGGGCTGAACGGGATACGAGGTTAAGAACCTGCTGCATTGCCCTGCTCTGAAACACAACCATGGAAAGGCCGTCAAAACTCTCCTCGATCTCCCGCTGTACTATCTGATTTTCCCGGACAACACAGCTCTTTTCAAAAATCCGGACAATGAGATGCTCGATCTCATCTTTTCTGGTGGGCTTTACCAGGTAATCGTCTCCGCCGTTCTGCAGGATGTGAACTGCATCCCGGGCATCTTCAAAAGCGGTCATTACCACGACACTGACAAGGGGGTTATCGGCCTTGATGCGCTTAAGAACCTCCAGACCGTTAATATCGGGAAGCCGGTAGTCCGTCAGAACAAGGTCCACGCTGCGGCTTTTTACTGTTTCCAGCCCCTGGGTACCGGTTTCGGCGCTCAGATATTCTATGGAGGGAAACTCGATTTTTTCGCAAATTACCCTGAGCAGCTCCAGCTGTGTCGCATCGTCATCAACAGCCAGAAGAGTGAACTGTGGGTTTTCCATATATAGTTTATCGGCATTAAAGGGGAATACCCCAATTACTGGGTATTTATATAGAGAATTGATTCGTGCTCGGGGCTCTGCCCGATAAGCTGACGGTAGAGATTGCGATAGTTTTTTGGGGAGCGTCCGGTATATTTCTTGAAAACCCGGGAAAAGTGGAACTCCGAGTTGAACTGAAGTCGCTCGGCGATCTGGTAGATATACATGTCACTGGAAATCAGCATACTGGTGGCGGCTTCGATGCGCAATTTGGTCAGGTATTTCATGGGAGTGGTCTTGAGCTTATGCCTGAACAGACGGATAAGATGCTCCTCGGATATCCGCAGACGTCCTGCCAGGCTCTTCAGACTCGTACGTTTAAAAACAGAGTTCTGCATATGCATAAGGGCCTTTTCTATATGGATATTCTCCGTGTTCCCCTGCCGAAGGCTGCTGTCACCGCCCATAAGCAGGTATATAAAGGAGACAAGCTGATGTACGGCAGACATCTGCATATAGGCCGCCGCGGAAAGAGCTTTTTCCCTCAACTCCTCAAAGAAAAAGCGATAGGTGTTCCCTATCCTGTAGCAGCGCTGCCAGTTCAGATCCTGTTCCAGAAGTGAGCGAAGCTCACCGTCTTCGTCGTCAACCTGGAGCAGAAGGGCATAATAGGAGATCGGGTCTTCCGTATCGCTGGCTTCGATACGGTGCCGTACCCCCGGAGGGGAGATAAACAGGGAGCCCGGCTCAAGAATGAACCTCTGGTTGCCGTTCAGAAACCTTCCCTGGCCGCCCAGGAAATAGTGAACCTCGTATTCATCCGATCCATGGTAGTGAAAGCGGCTGTGCCACTGCATCTCATCGGGCTCCCTGAGATGATAGACAAAGACCGCTTCTTTTATAGTCATATATCAATTTTATGCATGTTTTATCACTCCTGTCCATGGGTTTTCTGCATCTCCGGGCTGATACTTTAAACAGTGACGGAGGAAAATTTATGAGGACAGTAATAGGGATCGATGTAGGAACCCAAAGCACCAAGGTTGTCTTCTACGATTATGAAAATAAGCGTATTGCCGCTACAGGCAGCGCGTCTCACAATATCCTGTCCGGGGATGACGGAACCAGCGAACAGGAGGCTTCCTGGTGGATATCCGCCATTCAGGAGTCCATGTCCCGGGTTCCAGCAGAAATCCGCGAAACAGCCGTTGCGGTCGGGGTCTCAGGACAGCAGCACGGCTTTGTTCCCCTGGACAAGGACGGAAATGTGCTGTACCGGGTAAAACTCTGGAACGATACATCCACCGTGGCGGAATGCGAGGAGATTACCCGCGCCTTCGGGGGAGAGGAAAAACTGTTTCAGCAGGCCGGGAACCTTATCCTTCCCGGATACACCGCCGCCAAGATCCTCTGGCTTAAAAAACACAAACCGGAACTCTTTGCCCGCATGGCCCACGTGCTGCTTCCCCACGATTATGTGAACTTTGTATTGACCGGGGAATACAGCATGGAGTACGGCGACGCCTCGGGTACCGGTCTGCTGAACATACGGGATCGCAGCTGGAACGCTGAACTCTGCGGGGTGATCGATCCGAAGCTGATTACCATGCTCCCGGAACACCGGGCTCCCGGAGACGGTGCAGGCACGGTCAGCGGAGAAGCAGCGGAGCGTTTCGGAATCCCCCGGGGAATTCCCGTTTCCACCGGCGGCGGAGACAACATGATGGCTGCCCTCGGAACAGGCACTGTCCGGGACGGACAGGTCAGCATGAGTCTGGGCACATCCGGGACCCTCTTTGCCTTCTCGTCAAAGCCCATAATCGACTCTGCAGGCACCATTGCGGCTTTCTGCTCATCCAATGACGGATGGCTGCCCCTGTTATGCACCATGAACTGCACCGTGGCGACGGAACAGACCAGAAAGCTCTTTGATGTTGATGTTGATCAGCTGGATGCACTGGTCGGCTCCGTCCCTCCCGGCAGCAACGGGGTTACCGTCCTGCCCTTCTTTACCGGCGAGCGGGTGCCGAACCTGCCCTTTGCCAGGGCAAGCATTATGGGGCTTTCTTCGACAAATACCGGCAGGGAGAACATTCTGAAGGCCTCCATGGAAGCTGCGATTTACGGCATGCGCCTCGGCTTGAACAGCCTGTCAGAACTCGGTCTGTCGGCCCGGCAGATTACCCTGACCGGCGGAGGATCGAAGAGCAGGGTTTGGCGGCAACTGGCGGCGGACATCACCGGTGTCCCGGTCCGGCTGCCAAACTTTCACGACAGCGCAGCACTGGGGGCTGCCCTGCAGGCCCTCTGGTACCGGGATGTTTTTGAAAACACGGCAGGAGTCTCCTCCATGGCGGATTACGTGGAAGAGCATACCGGCAGCCAGGAGACGGAACTTATTGAACCCGGAAAAAACAGAGACGGATACCAGGAGGGCTACAAACGTTACGCCCGTTATATTGAACTGCTGACACCACTGTACAAATAAACTCTCAGAGGAGGAGATATGAGCAAGGTATTTATTGGTGGGAAAGAGTATTTTCCCGGAATAGGCAAAATCAACTACGAAGGAAAAGAGTCGGACAATCCCCTGGCCTTCAAGTTCTACGACGAGAACTGGATTGTTGCAGGCAAAAGCATGAAGGAGCATCTGCGTTTCGCCGTCGCCTACTGGCACACCCTGACGGAAGACGGTTCGGATCCCTTCGGCGACGCCACCCAGGACCGTCCCTGGAATCAGGCCAAGGATCCTTTGAAGGAGGCGGAAGAGAAGGCCGATGCCGCTTTTGAGTTCTTTACAAAACTGGGAGCTCCCTACTACTGCTTCCACGATGTAGACGCAGCCCCCGATGCCGACGACGTGAAGGAATACGAAAAGAACGTCGAAACCGTCACTTCCATGCTGCTGGAACGGCAGAAGGCAACGGGAATGAAACTCCTGTGGAATACGGCAAACATGTTTTCCCATCCGCGCTACATGAACGGAGCAGCCACGAACCCGGATTTCCGGGTACTCTCCCGGGCTGCAGTCCAGGTAAAGGCGATGCTTGATGCAAACGTAAAGCTGGGGGGAGAAAACTATGTATTCTGGGGCGGCCGTGAAGGATACACCCAGCTCTTCAACACCGACATGAAACGGGAACAGGAACACCTGGCCCGTTTTCTCTCCTTGGCACGGGATTATGGGCGTAAGATCGGCTTTAAAGGGCCCTTCCTCATCGAACCGAAACCCATGGAACCCTCCAAGCACCAGTACGACAGCGATGCCGCCGCGGTAATCGCCTTCCTGAAAACCTACGATCTGGCCGGAGATTTCATGATCAACATAGAAGCCAACCATGCCACCCTGGCTGGAAAGGCTTTTCCTCACGACCTTGCCGTGGCCGCCAACGCGGGCCTTCTCGGCTCCATTGATGCCAACCGTGGGGATCCCCAGAACGGCTGGGATACCGACCAGTTTCCCACAGATGTCTACGACGCCACCCACGCAATGCTGGTTGTACTTCAGAACGGTGGGCTTGGAAGCGGCGGCCTGAACTTCGATGCCAAGGTACGGCGTAACTCCACCGATCTTGAGGATCTTTTCCATGCCCATATCGGGGGAATGGACACCTTTGCCATCGCCCTGGAGGCAGCGGACAGGATAATCGCCCGGGGTCTTGTGAAGAAATTCCGGGACTCCCGCTACGAAAGCTATAACAGCGGCAGGGGAGCAGAGTTTGAGCAGGGTAAACTCAGCTTTGAAGATCTGCGGGACTACGCCGCAGGGATAAAAGAGATCCCCAAGATCAGCGGCAAACAGGAGCAGATCGAGAACGCCATAAACCAGATCCTTTTCGGCTGATTCAGAAGAGAAGAGAGATTTGGACCGCCGGAGAATATTTCCGGCGGTTTTTTTTCATCACTAATTAATTTTCCGTTAGTGTCCCGAACCGTGGGGATGATCTGAAGCAAACTCCTTGTTCTGCTGGTAT
>NZ_MWQY01000022.1 GCF_002087085.1 Marispirochaeta aestuarii
ATAAAAATTTACCTATCGCTCTTCGAGCCGACTGCCTGTGCATAACTATGTGCGCTGGCCCTGCTGAAAGACCCCGCGCTCCTTGACAGAGCGGGAGTCGACGATGTCGGCTATCATGGCCCACACTTTCTGCATATTCCAATCCTACCACCCATACTCAGACTTGTCCATAAGAACCAAAAGGGTTCTTTTTCTAAATATGAACCAAATAGGTTCTCTTTTCAAAAATGAACCTTTGGGGTTCCCCCGGAGTCAATTCCGGGTTCATTCCTTCAATAAGCCCTGAAAATACGTTTATTTTGCCATTATCTTGCGATTCCTCCATTCTCACCGTATACTTTTGCTGATACGTTTGTGTAAAAAGGGAATATTTCATGCCGAAGAAGATTCTCCTGGTGGAAGATCAGGCAATTCTTGCGATGACTGAATCCAAGATGATCGAAAAGTACGGATACTCTGTGGAAACCGCGCTGACCGGAGAGAAGGCTGTTTCAATCGTGGAAAAGGACTCCGATATCGATCTGGTTCTCATGGATATCAACCTCGGGCACGGCATGGACGGCACCGAGGCCGCCCGGGCCATCCTTCAAAAACGGTCCCTGCCGATAATCTTTTTATCCAGTTATACGGATCCGGAGGTTGTAGAAAAAACCGAGAGCATAACCGCCTATGGCTATGTGGTTAAGAACACCGGCGAAACCGTCCTGATTAATGCAATAAAGATGGCCTTCCGGCTGCATGCCTCTTTTAAAAATGAACAGGAGAGCGAGGCCCGCTTCCGCTCCATGGTGGAACACAGCCCGGATCCCATGTTTATTCATACAGACTTTATTCTGGTATATCTCAATCCCGCTTCCCGGAGGCTCTTCGGAGCGTCCTCAAATGAGGAGGTCCTCGATACCTCCATACTGGACCGGATAGATCCGGCCTATCACAGAGAGGCCATAGACCGGATAAACACAATGGTCAAATCACACCGGCCTATAAGTAAGCGGATAGAGCAGGAGTATATTCGGCTGGACGGGAGCAGGGTGTGGGTCGAGGTCAGCGGTATTCCAATCTATTTTAAGGGAGAACTTGGAATTCTCACCACTGTGCGGGAGATCCACGAGCGAAAGCTCCGGGAGCAGCAGATTCAGGAGAGCAGAGAGAGCCTGCGAATTACCCTCAATTCCATCGGTGACGGGGTAATCTCCACAGATATCCAGGGGAATGTCGTCCGCATGAATCCTATAGCCGAAGAGCTTACAGGATGGACTATCAGGGAGGCGAAGGGTAAAAAACTCGCGGAAATTTTTCAGATACAGAATGCATTCAGCAGGGAGACAAGCCCCAACCCGGTTGCTCGAGTCATGGAAACAGGCGAGACGGTCGGGCTGAGCAATCATACCATTCTGATTTCCCGGACCGGACAAGAGCATCAGATCGCCGACAGCGCCGCTCCCATCAAGGACAGCAGCGGAATCATCAGCGGCGTAGTTCTGGTATTCAGGGATGTAACAGAGGAATACCGGAAAAACCGGGAGCTTCGGGAATCCCGGGACTATCTTAACGCCGTGCTCAGCAGCATACAGGATGGAGTAAGCGTTCTCGACACGAATCTGAATATTACCTATGTAAATCCTGTAATGGAAAAACGGCACAGACATATGATGCCGCTTGTGGGAAAAAAATGTCATTACGCCTATCATTATTCAGATCAAATCTGCAATCCCTGCCCTTCACAGCGCTGTCTGCTGAGCGGAAAAACTGAAAAAGATGTGATACAGGTTTCATCTGAAGGCGAAAAAGAACCGGAATGGGTTGAAGTCTACAGCTATCCCCTGCGAGACCATGAGACGGGGAGAATGCAGGGTGTCATTGAATTTGTCCGGAACATAACAGAGCGGAAAAAAGCGGAGGACAGGCTCATCGATGCGGTGGAGGAAAAGGAGCTTCTGATGAAGGAGCTTAACCACCGGGTAAAAAATAACCTGGCTATAATAAGCTCCCTTTTGCAGATAGAAACCGCCAGACTCGGAAGCCAGCTCGACCTCTCGGATATTATTTCCAGAATTGACGCTATCCGGATCATTCACGAAAAACTGTATCAATCGGATAAAATCACCCACATACAGTTGGGGGATTATATCCAGGACCTGTTGGAGATGGTTTTTTCATCCTTCTCCGACCGCCCCATCAGAATAGACAACCGTATAGGAAACATCACGGTCAAGACAAAACCGGCGGTATCCCTTGGTCTTATAGTAAACGAGATTGCGGTAAACGCAATCAAACACGGCTTTACGACTGACAAGGAGGCTGTTTTCTCGGTTTCCCTGGAAGAAAACGCCGACAGCTATTATTACATGACCCTTTCCAACACGGGACGTCCCTTTCCGGAAGATGTGGACATACATAATCCCGCGAGCCTTGGTCTTCAGCTGGTGGGAACCCTTGTCGAGCAGCTTAACGGCTCCCTGGAAATTCAGAAAAGTCCGCAACCTGTTTTCAGGCTGAAACTCAGCCTGAAGGACTGACGTTGCCATCAGCCCCCGGTACATCAATCCGCCGAACGGGCTATCTCCACCAGGGATACGATATCTCCCCTGCGCTTGTACTCCATACTTTTTATCCGGATTAATCCCGTGTTCATCCCAGATTTTTTGGCAGCCTCGAGCAGAGCCCTGCGTCCGGGCTGCAGGCGAACCCTCCCCGAGGAGACAAGCTCTTCCGCGGGGAACACAACCTCGAGCTCCCTGACCTTTCGATATGCACGGGGAGCGGAAGGAATCAGCTCAAGCTCATATTCAACTGCCAGGGGAACGCCTGAAAGCCCGATCTGTTTTCTGCCCTCCACGGGCATGGAAAAGCGGCGACTGGAGGAAATTTTCACACCTGTTTCGCTGACTGCATACTCCTGAAACAGAAAAAGGGAGGCTTCTCCCGCAAGCGAACCGGCGCTGCTTCCCTGATCTGCCGGGCTGGAGGAGACGAGGACGAGACTGATCCTGCGCTTCTCTTCCGTCTGAACGCTGTCTTTGAGGCCCGTTTCTTCCTTTTCCTTCGAACCGAAGGCAAAGAGCCCCTGCGTCATCAGTGCACACAGAACCAGCAGCAGATATATATACGTACGTTTCATGAAAACTCCTTCTACACTAATATATCTCCGGTTTTGCGGCATTACAAAGTTCAGGACCGGAGGTACTATTGATAGAGATGAAGCCTTGCTTTAGAGTGGTTTTTCAATATGGATAGCCGGAAAATACTCTTTCTTGAAGCCTTTTACGGGGGATCCCACAGAACCTTTGCCGACGGCCTTATACGGCACAGCCGCCATGATATTCGTCTGGTAAGCCTTCCGGCCCGTTCCTGGAAGTGGCGACTCAGGGGGGCCTCCCTTCATTTTTTAAAGGAAATCGACAACTGGCAGGATTATGATCTTGTAGTCAGCGGCGGTATGATGAGTCTTGCGGACCTGAAAGCCCTTGCAGGTCCGGACCTCCCTCCCCTGGTCCTCTACTCCCACGAGAGTCAGCTGAGCTACCCCCTGCCTCCTGAAGAAAAGATTGACTATCAATTCGGTTTTACGGATATAACAAACTGCCTGAGCGCCGACGGAATACTCTTCAACTCCAGGTTTCACCTTGACGCCTTCTTCCGGGAACTTGTTCCGTTCTTAAAACGCATACCGGAATTCCGTCCGGACTGGGTTCGGGATTCAATCCGCAGGAAAAGCCGGGTACTCTATCCCGGCTGTGAACTCTCCCCCTTCATGGAGGAGAAAAAACCCCATGCACCGGGGCCTCTCCTTATTCTCTGGAACCACCGCTGGGAATTCGACAAAGCCCCGGAGAAGTTCTTCAAGGCGCTGGAGCTGCTGGACGAAAAAGGACTTGATTTCAGCATAGCCCTTCTTGGAGAGTGCTCCCGGAAGGTTCCGAAACCTTTCAAGGCTGCCAGGGAACGTTTCGGAAACCGGATCGCCGTCTATGGTTACAGAGAATCCCGGGAAGAATATGATTCATGGCTCCGGAAGAGCGACATTGTCATTTCCACGGCCCTGCAGGAGAACTTCGGTATTTCCATCGTGGAGGCGGTCGCTGCCGGGGCCTTTCCCCTCCTTCCCCACCGGCTTGCCTATCCGGAGGTTCTGCCGGATCATTTCCACCGGGGACATCTGTATAAAAATGTTCCCGACCTGGTGGCAAAGCTGGAGAAACTGCTTAAACAGGGTCTTCCGGCAATACAGGACCTTTCCCGGTCCATGATGATCTATGCCTGGGAAAACTGTATAGATGATTACGACGACTATTTCAGCGCCCTTGCGGAGGGAAGAAAATGAGTAAAAAGGGACGGAGGCCGGATTTCGACACATACTACCGGGACCTTTTCAAAAGTCGCTGGGAGGGTCTTAAACAGGCAATGGAGGCTGATTCCTCCCACGCTGAACTGAGCCGGGGACTTCTGAAGCCCTACTACCTGGACGCAGCCTCCCTCTTTCCCGTCCGGGCCCTTGATGTAGAAGGAGGCGTAAATATTCTGGATCTCTGTTCCGCTCCAGGAGGAAAGGCCCTGGCCATAGCCGGGAGCATGGGGCCTGAGGCGCAGCTTACGGTAAACGACCGCTCCTCCCAGCGGAGATCCCGTCTGCGCCGGGTCCTGGAGGAACACCTTGAAACGGGCATACTCTCCCGCATTACTGTTACCGCCCATGATGCCGCCCGCTGGGGACTCTACGAACAGAACCTCTATGACCGGGTTCTGGCGGATGTTCCCTGCTCCTCCGAGCGCCACCTTGTCCAGGACCCCGGACATCTGAAGAACTGGAGTCCCGCCCGCACCAGACACCTGGCGGTACAGGCCTACGCGATTCTTGCAGCGGGTTTCACCGCCCTCAAAGCGGGGGGTATCCTCGTCTACTCCACCTGCGCCCTGTCCCCCGGGGAAAATGACGACGTTATCGCCAAACTCCTGAAACGTCAGGCCAGCGAATGTCGACTGCTGCAACCCGACGGCACAATCGGCGAGGCAACGGAATACGGCAGAATAATCCTCCCGGATAATGCGAACGGAATGGGACCTATCTACTACGCCGCGGTGACAAAGGCCCGGGCTTTCTGATACTATCGGCGGAGCATAATCCTGGAGGCCCGATGAATCCTCTGTTTTTTACCATATTTCTTGCCTTTCTGCCGATTTCCGAACTTCGGGGGGCGATTCCCTACGCCCTGGCCAAGGGCTATCCCCTCTATTTCGCCTATCCTCTGTGTGTCGCCGTCAACGCCATGGTGGCCCCCCTGGGCTTTCTGTTTCTCTCCACCGTACACATGTGGATGAACCGCTTTCGCTGGTACCACGGAATGATAAATCCGCTCCTAGAGCGGGCACGGCACAAGGTCGATGCCAAGGTACAGAAATACGGGTACTGGGGTATCATGCTCTTTGTCGCCATTCCCCTCCCTGTAACCGGGGCCTACACCGGAACCCTGGGAGCCTGGATTCTGGGGCTTGGAAAACGCAGGACCATTGCAGCGGTCTTTGCCGGAGTAATAATCGCCGGGATAATCGTAAGCACCGTCAGCGTTCTTGGAATCGAAGCCTTCAGTTTTTTCACAAAATCAGTTTCTCAATAGTATAAGGAGCCTATGGATTTTACCTCAGGACTGAACGACCGCCAGAAAGAGGCGGTCCTTAGCATCGACGGACCCTTATTGATCATAGCCGGCGCGGGCTCGGGAAAAACCAGGGTAATAACCCATCGCATAGCCCATATGCTGACCCAGGGGATACCCCAGTCCTCCATACTCGCCCTGACCTTTACCAACAAGGCCGCCCGGGAAATGTCAGAACGGGTTCGTGAGCTTACGAAGAAAAAGCTCTCCAACCTGACGGTCTCCACCTTTCATGCCTTCGGGGTGCAGATTCTCCGCAAAACCATTCATCTTCTGCCGGGCTATCGTGACAATTTCAGTATTTACGACCAGGCGGACAAGAACGCCCTGATCAAGGAATGCGCCAGGGAGCTGGGCATGGCCCCGGACACCCTGGATCTGTGGGAAATCGGCAATATCTTTTCCTCGGTAAAGACCTTCAGGCACAAATGGGACGGGGATACAAAGATCTACGAAAAGCTCTTTCACGAGTACCAGGAGCACCTTCAGCTCTACAACGCTGTGGATTTTGACGATCTGATCGTCCGGCCCATCCATATTCTGCAGGAGAATCCCGAGGTACTGGAATCCTACCGGGAGCGTTTCCGCTATGTCATGGTGGATGAGTTTCAGGATACCTCCATGGCCCAGTACCGGCTCATGAAGATACTGTCCGAGACCAACCGCAACATCTGCGTGGTAGGGGACGACGATCAGTCCATATACTCCTGGCGGGGAGCCAATTACGAGAACATCATCAATTTTGAGCGGGACTTTCCGGAACTCACGGAGATAAAGCTTGAGCAGAACTACCGCTCCACCGGAAACATCCTGGCGGCGGCAAACGGCTTGATTGCCCATAACACCAACCGAAAGGAGAAGGAGCTCTGGACGGGGACCGGCTACGGTAATGCCATCGAAATCTACTATCCGGAGAACGAACAGCGGGAGGCGGAGTTCATTACGACCATGATCCGCATGCTCAAGAGTCGGGGGGAGATCGAGTACCACGATGTGGGAGTCCTGATTCGCACCAACTCTCTCTCGGCGACCCTGGAGGACGCCTTTCTCAACGAGAACATCCCCTACCGCATATCCGGGGGCACCAGCTTTTTTCAGCGCAAGGAAATTAAGGACCTGATCTCCTACCTGCGGATCATGTCGAATCCCGACGACGACATGAACCTGCTGAGGATAATAAATACCCCCCGCAGGGGCATAGGCAAACGAACCCTGCAGCGGATACAGGAGACGGCCCAGAAAAAAAACTGTTCCATCTACAGTGCCATCTCCGCCCTGCGCTACGCCTCGGACTCCGGTCTGGGAGAAAAGGCCCAGACGGACCTGTCGGATTTCGTCTCTCTTATCGAGTACTACCGGGAAATGGTTTTTACCGGCAAGGGCATTGCCAAAACCGTTCAGTCCCTGGTGGATGCGGTCCAGTACTGGCCATATCTGATTGGAGAACATCAGAAAAACGAAAGCACCGCGCGCTGGAAGTATGCCAACATCTGCAGATTCATAGAGATGATCGCCCAGTGGGAGGAGACCCAGAAGGAAGAGGGCCGTAAAGCCTCGGTATACGACTATCTTAACCGGATTACCCTGATTACCCGGGATGACGACCAGGATGACGATGACGGCAAGGTGAACATTATGACCATCCATGCCGCCAAGGGGCTGGAGTTTTCCCTGGTTTTCCTGGCCGGGGTGGAAGCCCACCTCGTACCCCACGCCCGTGCCGTGGAGGAGGATCCGGCGAACCTGGAAGAGGAACGCCGGCTCTTCTACGTTGCCATAACCCGGGCCCGGGAGAAGCTCTACATAACAAGCTGCCGGTCCCGCAGGAACATGCGGGACGTACTGGTCTGTGAGCCCTCACCTTTTCTGACGGAGATCCCCGAGGGCCTTATAGAAGACCACATCGGCGAAGACGAGCTGTCCACCGAAGACGCGGTGGAAGCCCTCTCCGCCCTCAGGGCAAAGTTCGCGTCCGGCAGCTGAAATCAGTCCAGATATTTGTACAGGGCCGCGAAACCCTGACCGATGGTTTTGGTCTCATCGATAATGGGGTTGAAGGGGCCCCCCGCCAGGTATGAGCTGATTGGTCCGGTGCCGGACCCCGCCCCTGTACCGGCGGTGGAGCTGGTTTCCCGGCTGTTCTGCCATTCAATGGCTCTGCGGTCCACCTCCATAAGCTGGGCGGGGCTGAGCAGATCGAGTTCCAGGTACTCAAGGGTCTCCTCCGCCCAGGCCGGCTCGACGCGCTTCATGCCTTTTATCCGGTCCATAATCTCCCGAATCTCCGACTTCTGATCATCCGTTAAAGCAAGTTTCGGGTTTTCCGTCGTCATTCCGTGAACATAGCCGAAGAAACGGCCCAGGTCGTAAACCACCGCCGTCTCTTCCTTGGCCTCCTGCACCGCAGGATCTGGCTCGGTCTGGGCAAAGAGCCCGACTGTCATGATAACAAGAACCGTCACAAGGGAAGCAATTTTTTTCATACAATCCTCCTGTATAAAATCAAGAATTATTCGTAGCGCAGTGCCTCTATAGGGTCGAGGCGTGAGGCGCGGAAAGCGGGATACCCGCCGAAAAAGAGTCCGATAATAAAGGCAAATCCGAAGGCAAGTACTACGGAATCCAGGGAGACCCTGGCGGCCATTCCGCCGAAGCGGGAGACAGCCCAGGATGCACCGACCCCCAGGGCGATTCCCACCAGTCCCCCGATCAGGGAAATAATGACCGCCTCGGTTATAAACTGCTGCAGGATGTCCGATCCCCGTGCCCCCAGGGCCATACGTACGCCGATTTCCCGGGTACGCTCTGTAACGGAAACCAGCATGATATTCATGATGCCAATTCCCCCCACAATCAGGCTGATGGCGGCTATACTCCCCAGAAGGACGGTAAAGGTCTCGGTTACACCCTGCATGGTGCTTAACAGATCGAGCTGATTGGCTATGTAAAAGTCGGCGCTGTCCATACCGGGAAGCCGGTGGGCACTGAGGATCCCGTTCTCGATTATCCGCTGCAGATCCCGCATAACCTCCGTGGAGGCGGCCTGGACATTGATAAGGGCGTAGTTCCGTTCCCCGGAGATATAACGCTGATAGGTGGATATGGGAATAAAGACCGCCGCATCCGAGGTTGAACTTCCCTTCTCCTCCATAATACCCACGACCCTGTGGTTTATGCCGTTAATACGTATGCTCTGCCCCAGGGGATCCACCCCTTCGGGAAAAAGGTCGCGGTACACCTGCACCCCGATTACCGCAACCGCTTTGCGGGTGTCCACATCCAGCTCCGAGAAAAACTGGCCATGTACAGGATGAAAATTGCGGATATCAGGATACCCGGTACCTGTTCCGATCACGGTAGCCACGGTGTTCACACTGCCGTACTTAAGCTGGGCCGTGGCACTGGATTCCGGAGCCGCCATGACCACGAGCTCCGGCCCAAGGGCGCGGATAAAGTTCAGATCATCCTCCGACAGGGTCGGAGTAATATTGGTTGTACTGCGGCGCACCAGGCTGCCCCCCCGGGGTTCACCGGAATAGACCAGGAGCAGGTTGGAGCCCAGGGACTCGAGGCTCTGCTGCACCGACAGCTGCGCACCGTTCCCCAGTGCGACCAGGGCGATTACCGCCGCCACTCCTATCATGACCCCCAGGGCGGTTAAAAAGGAGCGCACCTTGTTGGAACCGATGCTCCTGAGGCTCATGACCAGACTTTCTCGAAATGCCCGGAATACCCGCAAAGTGGAGCTGTTCATGCTTCGAACTCCTCTGCAGGAACGTCCTGCAGGACCTTTCCGTCCCTGATCTGGACGACCCGTTTCGCCTGGCGGGCAAGATCGTTGTCGTGGGTAACCATAACAAGGGTGACCCCCTCGGTGTTCAGCTCATGAAAGAGCTTCATTATCTCAATGCCGGTTCTGGTATCCAGGGCTCCGGTGGGCTCATCCGCCAGGAGCAGTTTCGGTTTGCCCGCGAGGGCCCGGGCTATGGCGACGCGCTGACGCTGTCCGCCGGAGAGCTGATTCGGCACGTGATCGCTCCGGTCTCCCAGGCCCACCCGTTCAAGCATCTCCAGGGCCCGCTCCTTCCTCTCCTTCGGAGGAATGCCGGCGTAGACCAGGGGCAGCTCCACGTTCTCCAGGGCCGATTCCCGCCCCAGCAGGTTGAAGGTCTGAAAAACAAAGCCGATATACCGGTTCCGCACCCCCGCCAGACTGTTGCTGTCCATGCGGGACACATCGGTCCCGGCAAGGCGGTAGGTTCCCCCCGTGGGAGAGTCGAGGCAGCCGATTATGTTCATCAGAGTCGATTTTCCTGAACCGCTGGGACCGATAATGGAAACGAACTCCCCCTCGGCGATACCGAAACTGACCCCATCGATGGCTTTGACCGTGGTAGGTCCCATCTGGTAGTGGCGGCTTATGCCGTCGATGTCGATAAGGGCAGCCATTATCTGCCTCCCGAGCCCGGAACAGTCACCGGTATTATGGAGGTCCCGGCACTCTCTGCTGCACCGCTGATCAACGAAAAGCCACCGCCTGTGGGAACAACGACCTTTTCACCTTCCGCGAGTCCTTCGGTAATCACGACATTCGTTCCGTCGTCCGCTCCGGCGACCACCCTTTTGGTGACAACTTCGTCATTTTCCCAGACATCGAGATAAAACCGGCCCCGCACGCTGGAAACCGCAGTCCTGGGGACAATAATCCCGCTGTCGTCGCTTATCAGGATAGTCAGGTCGGCGCTCATCCCCGGACGAAGTCCCCCGTCAGAGGCGGGAATAACCGTAGAAACGGTAAAAATCGAAATGTTGTTCACCACCTCCGCCGCAGGGCTCACCCGCTCCACCACAGACTGCAGGGATTCACTTCCCAGGGCGTCCGCAGTAATGCGTACGGGCATTCCGATTTTTACCTTGCCGATATCGAACTCATCAACTTCAGCCCGCAGACGCAGGCGGGACACATCGGCAAAACTCATCAGCACCGAATTGCTGCTTGCCACATCGCCGGCGCTCACATTCGATGCAAGCACTACCCCGTTGTAGGGTGCGGTAACCGATGCATTGTTCAGCGCCTCCTGTGCCAGGTCTCTGCTTAATTCACCCTGGGACAGGCGGATCCGGGCCCCTTCAAGGCCCAGTGCGGCGTTCCGGGCTGCGGCACGCGCTGCATCACGCTGGTCCCGGGTTATGGAACCGGAGGCAAAGAGGCTCTCCTTTTCGGCCAGATCGTCTTCCGCCTCTTCCAGCTCAAGCTGTGCCTTTTCCAGATCCACCCGGGCCTGCTGCAGGTTCAGCTCCGCCTGACGGAGGGCGCTGCGTAAATCGGTATCATCAAAGCGTACCAGGACCTCTCCCTGCCCGACTTCGTCCCCTTCCAGACGGGCTTCAGTGACACTGCCGGAAATCTGGCTGCGTATATCCTGCAGCCGATAGGGTTCTACCCGGGAAGGACCTTCCACACTAACGGAAATCTTTCCGCTCTGTGCTTCGATGACGGCTATCTGTTCCTCCGCCGGACTGTCGCCCGCGGCTTCCACGGTGTCCCCTTTCCAGAAAAAACCGACGGCAGCACCGCCCAGGAGCAGAACCGCAAGGATTGCAATAAGCAGTTTGGTTTTGTTTTTCATATAATTATATCTCCTTGATTTTATTTAGAACTATTCCCACAGGACAAGTTCTTGGAGCCAGAAGGCTGCCTGTGAGGTTTTCAGTATCTGTATATTTCTGGCAGACACGGCCTGTTCCTGGCGAAACAAAGCCCGCTGGAAATAGGCCCTGGCGCTGAGTTCCTCCGCAGCTGTCGCCCGGCCGGAATCCCGACGGTCCAGGACTGTCTGCAGGGTCATCTCGGCAAAATCCAGGGCCCTTTGTGCCTGGGAAATCGCGTCCTCCGCCAGCAGATACTGCTGGTACAGACTTCGTATCTGAAGGGCCAGGGTATCCTCCATCAGGGCCAGCCGGGCTTCGATCTGTGCAATCCGGGACTGTCCCAGCTCCTGTTCCTTTTTTGTATCCACACCCGTATTGAAGGGTATATTCACCGAAAAACTCAGTTCCCAGGTTTTGTCCGCATTGGAGTTGGAACTGCTCAGGTCGGGTCCATAGGATTCGAGGGGAAAGGAGTAGCTCAGTCCCAGTTCAGGGTTATCCATGTTATAACTCAGTGAAGCATTCTGCTCCCAGCCGGAAAAGTCGGCCCTGAGCGTGGGGGGCGAAACCATACCCCTGCGGGCATCCAGTTCCCTCTCGAGGGCGTTAATCTGGTCCCGCTGGGAGCGTATAGAAGGTGAACGTTCCAATGCCCAGGCAGTCAGATCCGGAGGTTTGGGCAGTTCCGAAAAATTCGAGGCCGGTGCTTCAAGGGACTCCTCCCTTGCCTGGTTAAGATCTGCAAAAAACGCCAGTTCCAGCCAGCTGAGACGCTGGGCAAGAGTTCCCGTAAGCAGATCGGCCTCGGCAAGCCTCAGCTCGTCTTCGGCATCATTCAAATCATTCAGAGAGGCGGACCCGCTGTTAAAAAGATTCTGTACAATCCTCAGCTCCTCACCCGCGGCTTCCAGCTCACTCTCCAGAACCTCAAGCTCCCGCTGGGCAAGCCAGGCTGCGGAATAGGCGGCAAAAAGATCGACATATGCGTTATAGCGGGCGGTCTCAAGCTCCAGTTCCGCCAGGAATACAGCTTCCCGGGCGGTCTCCGCCGCCGCCCTGCCCGAGGGGTTCAACCCCAGGGGAATGGAGGTATTCACCGCAGCAGTTATTTCCCGCTGCTCTGCAAAATCTCCATCCTTCAGGGAGGTTAAATCGAGCCCCGGAGACAGGCTCATTCGGGCATCCCCGGGAAACAGGGAAAGACTTAACTGATCTACGGAGGTCTCCAGGACGAATCGCGCCTCCTTTACCCCGTGGCTTTCGTCAATGGACGACAGCAGATCCTCAAAAGAAAGTGCCGGCAGGGTGCCTGCCCCGGCGACAACAAACAGCATGAGGAATGTCAAAAGTTTTTTATTTCCATATATAGTCATAATAATATACTCCATCTGATGATAATATACCCATACCGGGATGAAGAGGCTATGTTCGTAATGTGAAGATTTCGTGGAGCTGGTTCCGGCTGTCGTGGTATAATCAGGTACATGAAGCCTAAATACCTGATTCCTGCTGCTCTCCTTATTCTGGCTGCAATTACTTCGGGAACAGTCCTTCTATATCGGGCTTCTCGAGGAGAGGCTGAGCCGAAAGGGCGCATCCAGGCCTTTTTTCATCTCTATGCTTCTCCTTCCAGGGAGGCTCTTGATACCCTGCTCAAGGAGTTCAGGGTTTTTTATCCCGGGGTTGAACTTTCCTACACCATCGAACCCTACCAGGACCTGAGGCGTTCCCTGACGGAACGCTTATCCGGTCCACCCCTGGAGAAGGACGAGGTGCTTGTAAGTATCCTTGCAGGGAAGGATCTGGATGAGTATTCCGGACTCTACACAGAGGCTGTTCCCTGGATCAGTTCCGCCTGGCGGCTCTATTTTGATTCCCGGCGTCTTTCGGAACTCGGCTTCGGGCATGATGATCTTGCAGCCTTGAGCCGCCGGGGCATGGAAAGCTTTTCTGAAACTCTTCTGGAACATCCGGATAATGCCGAAGCCCTCTTCAACCTGGGATCTGCCTTCTACCTGCCATGGCTTGCCTGGATTCAGCATCTGCAGATAGCATATTCCGGCGGCGAAAGCCCGGAAGGCTACTCCCCTTCCGCCTGGAGCAGGGGCATACAAGCATGGCAGACCCTTGTCGATGCAGGCTGTTTTAATCCTGATTACCGGGAGACCAATTTTGCCTCTTCCCAACTGGCCGTACAGCGCGGAAAAGGTCTTTTTGTCCTGTCCGACGGGAGCATCTACAGTACCTATCCTCCCCGGGAACGAATACACCTCGATTCCATCCCCTTCCCCGGTTCCGAGACCGCAAACTGGCAGGTGGGATCCAGTTTTTATATCGGTATCTTTACCCCGCAGAGGGATGAGGATGATGCGGCTTTCAAAATCGAGGATCTCCTTTTGGACTACCTCTTCTCAGAAGGGGTACGGCAACGCTTTCTGGCAGCCACCGGGGTCCCCCTCCTGCCCCGCTCAAACGAGAACTCCCTCAGAGAGATTCCCTCCCTGACTCAAAAGGCGGACGACCCGGAGCTGCAGGAACTGCTCAAATACCTGGAGTAACTCTATCTTCGAATCCTGCAGACCTGAACCCCGGTACTAGGGCACCTCCGGCATCAGATAGTTCAACTCAAAACGGTCCGCCGACGCGTAGCCGAAGGCCGCCTGCCAGTCAGGGCTTCCTCCTCTGACATACTCAATACTGACCCGTTTTTCCGTCACGATGGTGTTGTTTGCGATAACCACATACTCCCAGCCGCCTTTCACCGCGTCGTAGAAGGCGAGCTTTATCCCGTCCCGGGTATTCATTCTGGCGGAATTCAGGTAGGCGATATAGGGTTCATCCGTTCCGGGGGCACGGTTGAGGCTTATGTCCGAATAGATTCCCGCCGTCCCGGTATCATCAACTATCTGGGAGTATCCGAAGGAATAGGCTCCGCCGTTTTCGGGGTTGTTGTCGGATTTGATATAGTACAGATACCCCGTATCATCGCTCCAGAAGGAGATATGCAGATATCCCTGGTCGTCCACAACAGCGGAAATGTGTTTGCCGTTAAAGTCCTTGTTGGGATCATCCGGCAGAAATACCTCCTGACGAGTCCACTGGTTCTCATCGTCCTGAGGGGCCGTGCTTCCCGTCCGGGCCAGCCGCAGGGTCTTTCCGATGTTGTCGTAGTAAACGATCACCGGATAATAGTCCTCATCCAGGGCCAGGGAGAGGAATTCACCCGCGTCTGTCGTGCGGGCGATTCCGCCTGTCACCATGCGGTTATTCTCCCCGCCGTCGGTATCGGTGTCGGTCCCGTCGATATTTACCCAGTCCTGGAGTTCCGCTTCGTCGTTGTTTGCAGTAGATACGTACTGATACTTCAGGGTGTTGGAAATTCTATCGTGGTATGCCCAATGCACATTGGCGCCGTACCGTGCCGTCCGCACCTGGGAGAACTGGAAGAGCTCGCTGTCGTAACTCAGACCCTCACCCTGATAGTACCAGTTGTCAAAGAAGCTGCGGGTCCACTGTTCCGTATTTGCCGGAAGATTTGCGGCCCCGTCATTATCAACGTCGCCGTCTATGAAGTTGGCGTTCCGTTCGTAGGGGAAGGAACTGATATGCCCGTCGCTGTAGTTTCCATCCGATGAATTATTTGCCAGCCAGGCCAGGGCAAGACGGCCGGTGCTTGTTGGTGATGTCGCATCCATGGCGATGTCGATGTGTTCCGCCGTGTCATAGGTGTGATAAACGCGGCTGCGGAAGGCGGCTGCATCGGTATTGCCGGAGGCAAAGAATACGTCAGAGGTCGCGTAGCTGGACCAGGCACCGAAGAGCCTGGAAGTACCCGGATGAATCGTCATGGCCGGATGCTGGGGGCTGTAGGAACTTTCCGGATCGGGTCCGAAGTATTCTCCAACCTTGAACAGGAAGAAGTAGCGGTCGTCGTTCCAGTCGGCTTCATTGCCGTCGGTACCGTAGGTGCTGTTGTAGCTGCGCTGATTGCTGTTGACATTGTTGACGGCATCGACACCATCCACCCGTATACCCAGCCAGCCGCTTCTGCTGGTTCCGCCGATGGATAATTCGAAGCTGGTAAAATCGGGGGCAATATTACTCACCGTCAATGCATCAGGGGTACCGCTCCCGGCGGGATCCCGGTACAGACCCGCAGTAGTGGGATTCAGGTTGAAGCCCACTACCTGTATATCAGTTTCATTGTGATACACCGAATACCGGCCGAATCTTGATCGGTTGGTCTTGAGTCCGGGGGTGAGCCGGTTGATCTCGCTTATGTAGGGGACTACATCCACGTTCATATCCGAACTTGATCCCGCGGGAGTCAGTACGCCGGTGTTCGGCCCGTCGGTGGCGCGTACCATAACGGTCTGATCCAGAGCCGCGGTGGTCCAGGATACCGATTCGGAGGGATCCGCGGTGTTGATTGTATAACTCCAGGTGTAATCGTAACCGGCGATATCATCGCCCCCGATCCGGGTAAGGGAATCGACGGAATACCAGGTAATTCCGGAGTCGAAGCTGATTTCCACGTCATTGACGACAGTGTCGTCGTAGGCGGTTCCGGTAAAGCTTACCACGCCGGAGATGTCCGCCTGACCGGCCTGAATAGTTACGTCCCCTGCGGGAGTCCCATCAAGGGCTGATTTCAGCAGTACCTCGCCGCTGCCCGAATCGAAGTCCGCGATACCTCGCCACTCTCCGTTTTCGAAGGCTGCGGTCCATCCGGGCTGTACCGTTCCGTTGCCCATAAGGTCCGTCGATACAAAGAATTCCCTGTCCCCGGAAACAGAGGCGATGGCCGCGATAATACTGCCGCCGTCATTCAGGCTGAATCCCGCCTCATCAATATGTCCGTTCAATGGGGTAACATTACTTTGATCAAGATCATCGATCTCCACAACAGGAGGTGTAATATCGCTGTTGTTGACCCATAATTCAATATCTCTCTGAACCAGGTTATCGTCGGTATCCAGCACCTCGATTCTCAGGGTGTACTGGACACCGGATTCCCAGCCGGAGATATCCAGGTTTATATCGTTCTCGTTCGTACCGTCCCCGGTATCGGAGATATCGATAGTAGTACCCACCGCCGGTACACCCGTACTGTCTTCAAGGCCGTTGGGAGCCGTCCGGCGCCCTCTTACGCTGGCGGTATAGGAAGCAGGGTTTATTCCTTCGTAATCACTGGCATTTACCTTGAGATATACGGAATCAGTGCGCTTGAAGAGCCCTGAATACAGGGTACCCGATTCATCTATTTCGATGCTTTCAATTTCCGGCGGATTATTCACGATCTGGATTGAAACCCTTTGATGTACATAATTGCCCGCCGTATCATAGACCAGGGTGTACATGTCCATGGGACCGTCTGGAAATATGCTCGTATCAAAATAGACAAACCATTCATCGTAGGTTCCCTTGGAAAGCAGGCTTTCCTGGAATCCGTCGTCATCGCCGTCCGCCGGATCGTCGTCGTACAAGCCTCTTTCCGATCGTTTGTCGACGTCGATCAGAAGGGACGGATCCTCGGTAAAGGGTATCATCTGTTCAATACCGCTCATGTCGGGTACGTCGGCGGTGCTGACTGCGCTGGTGCTTCCTGTCGTGGGATTATAGAAGTTTCCGTTCTTTACAAAGTAGACCCGTACAGATTCAATTCCGCTGATCGTTCCTGTGTCTTCCGCGCTTCCGATCAGGAGGTAATCTCCTCCCGATGTACTGTTCCCGTGAAAGCTGTAGATTTCTGCGGGGGGTGTTCCAATGTAGGAGAGGTCGTCCTTGTAATTGAAGCTGCCCGTTGGCAGAGTGTTGTCCACATTGAGCTGGATGGACAGGGTGTTCTGCTTGAAGGTCTGGTCCGTAACCCGCAATACCGCCTGGAGTATACCGTTTCCTCCCGGAACGATGCCTCCTGCGGCAGTGGTATCCAGTTCAAGTTCCAGGTCATATTCGTAGTATCCGTCCACAAGCCCGTTATCGGTAACCGAACCCCCGGCATCGCTGATGCTCTGGAAACTGACGCCACCATCATAGCTGATCTGCATGCGCGAAGCTGTCAGGGGCATGTCATCCTTGAAACGTGCCGAGAGCTCGACCATCGGTCCGGATACTATGGAACCGTTAAGGGGCCTCGGCAGGGCTTCTCCCTGCCCTTCGATAAGGGGAGCCGTCGAGTCGATATAGATTCTGACCTCCCTGGCCTCCCCGGCCAGGTTGGGGCTTCCGGAGCGGGTGTTGTCAACATCGTAGGGTATTACCCTGAGGCGTATCCACCCGTCCGCAGCGGCATACCCTGCGGCAATCAGGCTGGCCTTGCTGAGTTCGTTGGACTGGTTCATCAGGATGTTCCAGGAACCGTTGGTCACGCTCAAGTCGATGGGGACCGATTCATCCTCGAAATCCGAATCCCCGCTACTTCCGCTTCCGTCCAGGTCTAAACTGGAGGTATAGAATCCGTCATCATCCAGATCAACCTGGATTGTGACCTTCTGTATGTCGTCGTCATCGCTGACCGTACCCTGTACAATGAAGGCTCCGGCTACGCTCGAAGAGGCGGCGGGGGCGGTCAGGTAGAGCTGAGGCTTATCGCTGTCGGGATCGATATCAACCTGGAATACCTCGGACCCCAGGTTGCCTGCTGCGTCGCTTGCACTGACATCCACAGGGAAACGCCAGATATTGCTGCTTCCCGGTACCGTTTCAGTGGCGTACAAGGGGCCGGCGTACAGATCGCTGTCGAGCTCCAGTACCCAGTTGAGACTGGTGCCGCTGTTGCTCAGGAGAACATCATCGGATATGCCGCCCACGGCGGAAAAACCGGTAACAGCACTCGCTTCCGTAACCGAACCCCGCAGGGTTACGGTCCCGTTTACATTGGGCGGATCAGCAAGATCCATACCCGCAGGCTGGGTGGGAATAATGTCGGGTTCGGTGGTGTCAATATTTACCGGGAGACTGATCGTCGTTGATTTGCTGAACTGGTCGACTGCGCTTATGTATAGGGTGAGAGAACCGTCCATGGATCCGTCCCGCGGAATCGCCACTGTGTGGGACCAGTCCGGGGCATTCAGTGTATCCACGGAGACAAAATCGATTCCGTTGGTACTGATTTCAACATCCGTCAGGACAGTGCCGTCCACAGCCGTACCCGACATCAGAAAGCTGTTGTTGATCAGAGTCCCCGCCGTCGCAGTCTTATTCACAGTGCCCGCTGCATAGGCGTTGTCGATTTCAAAATCGATCACGCTGAGGGCCGGTGCGCCGGTATCGATGGTAAAGGCCACCGACGGAGTTTCCACCTCGTTAAAGGGGGTCGAAAGGTCCACATACTCGGTGTCCCGCAGGCGGAACTTTATATAGTGAATGCCCTCCCCCAGGTCTGCGACATAATTCTGCCAGTTGAGGTTAATTCCGCTCACCGACACAGGGGTCGATCCGTCGGTGGTAACAGGGGTCCAGGGGACGTAGTTTATATCGTCTTCCGATACAGCGAACTGCAGGCTCGCAAGGCCGTCGTCATCGTCCGCGGAGCCCAGAACCTTCGCGTTGGATTCGAGCAGGTTATCAACCGCCGCGGCTCCCGCCGTTATGTTGGAGAAGGAGATATTCGGTCGGTCGGAACCCTGGTTAATGACAAAACTAAGGTCCTCCCGGGCGGAAATATTCCCGGCCCCGTCCACGGCAATGGCTGTGACGTAATAGGTCAGGTCGGAATCGGTGTTGTTGATATCCCTGGTATTCAGGAGATAGGACCAGCTGTACGAGGAGCCGAGGGCTTCATAATCGACGTCACTCTCCGGATCATTTCCTGCAGGATCTGACGGCTGGGTAGTACCGTGGGCCAGATAAACCCTGGACACCATGACAGTATCCGATGCTCCTCCGCGGATATTGAGCTCACCGTGGTATGTCCCCGGTTCTGTAAGAAACTCAACCACCGGCGGATCCTCATCCACCAGCAAAGTATAGGAATAGGCTGTTGTCCGGCCGTGAACATCCTCCACTTCGAGGTTTACCACAAGGGAATCAGCTCCGATGTTCAGGCCAGTCCGGTTCCATGACCAGGTACTGAAATCGGTTCCGGTATCCGTAACCGCCGCAAAGGAGGCTTCGCCTCCCAGTTTTGCCCGGACTTCAGCTACCCGGACACCGTCCGAGGCAGTACCGGTCAGGGTGAAGCGGTCATTCACATAGATTCCCTGAAGAGTCACAGAGCTGGATACTCCGTTACTGATCTGGCTTATCGAAGCTGCCGGTTCGCTGTTGTCAACATTCAGACTTATACCGGTCGATAAAGCCGATACCGGATCGACATCCTGGGAGTCATCAAGGAAATCCTCACCCGTATCGTAAGCCCGTACCTGAACAGGATAGGACGCAATTCTTTCGCTAACGCCGGGGCCGGGATCACTCAGGGAATGACTGAATACGACGCTGGTTGAGTTTGAAGCAGAGTGGCTGCTTACAGGGTACCAGGATGAGCCGTTGTCGAAGGAGATCTCGATACTGTCCACGTCCACTCCGTCGTCGTCCCGTATTGTACCGCTGATGGAATCCGAATAGCGCAGCAGGGATCCGTCAGGGGTATCGAGGCTCAGCTCCGGGGCGTTTCCGGCCTGTACGGGGGTAAAACTGAGGACATAGTCCCCGGGAGCGGTCCTGTTACCCGCCCGGTCTTCAACAATAAGATAGGCTGCATGGGGGACAGAATCCGTGAGGAGCGTGGAGTTGAAGCGCTTGTTAATGCTCGTTGTCCCCGCCAGCAGCTCCCAGCCTTCGACGGTCGGATCAGGTCCCGGGGCATCGGGCAGAGAGGTGTCGATGCGCAGATATACAGCGGTAACCAGGGTCTCCTGATCCTGAGGCGCACCCTGAATAAGGGCGGAACCGTTGATAATACCGCCGCCGGTCTGATCGTTGTTTACCAGTACCAGGGATTCGATGAGAGGTTTTACCGTATCGATGCTTATGTAACGGTCCGTGGTAGTGATTTTACCGTAGACATCGGTTACGGTAATACTGTAATTCAGAATTCCGTCATCACTGTGAGCATCAGTATCCACGTCGTACAGATCGCTCCAGTTTACGCTGGTTTCATAAGGATCTGCGCTGTCCTCGTAGAGGGTCTCAGGGGCGGCAGTTCCGTACTGTATCTGAACGCGCTGTACACCGCTCGCATCGGAGGCGATCCCTTCCAGGACAAAATCATCGTTGGTATACCCGCCGTTAAGGGGCGCTGTCACGGTAACGCCGGGATTCGCGGTATCCACGGCAATCTTAACCATGGGAGACTCGGACCAGCCGTAGCCCCCGGCGGAGAAGGCACCGGCATCAAGAGTATCAGCTACCCGCAGGATCACCTGATATTTCCCGTCCGAAAGACCTGCTCCAAAGGTGTGCAGCCAGGTGGCCAGCGTCGTGTCCGAGGAGGGCGCACCGGAAATCGGCATCCAGTCCGGGCTTATAGCACTGACCAGATCTGTTCCGTTTTCCTCGTACAGGCGGTACTGTATGGTCGAAACATCCACTTTGTCGTCATCTATAATCGTTCCCGCCACCTGTTTTGCCCCGGGGAGCAGATTTTCACTGAAACTGCCGCTCTGGTTTATGGATGAGAAGCTGATTACCGGACGATCCGATTCCTGATCCACAGTAAAAACAACACTGCTGACTTCACTGAAATTGCCCGCCATGTCCTCGGAAACGACCCGCAGGGTATAATCACCGTCGCTAACCGGGCTTGTATCGAAAGTCCCGTTCCAGGAATAGGTACCGCCCAGGGGAGTGTAATCCTCAGGGAAGTCCGGCTCGGGCAGACTGCTCTCCTGAATATTATAGTATGCGGCGGCCAGGGAAATATTGTCCCCCCCCGTGCCGCTGAATACGAGGGAACCGTTGACGATATCGCTTCCCTGGGGCTGATTTATAGCTGCTGTGGGAAGACTCGCATCAACGGTGAACTGGACGTTCTGCAGGGCTTCTGAACCATAGGCATCGAGGGCGCGAACGCGGCAGGTGTATACGCCGTCATCAGTCCCGTCGGCGCTGACTGGCAGGTTAAATTGCCAGTTGATCGAAGTTCCCGGGGTCACTTCCAGATCGTCCCAGCTGCTCCCGTTATCCAGACTGATTTCCACGGAAGCAACCCCATTGGCATCCACAGCCGTACCGGAAATGATGACATCGCTGTTGTTGTAGCTGTAACCGGCAGGTGTCAGGATGTTCAAGGAGGGCGGTCCGATGTTGAGAATAAAGGGGATTCCCGACTGGTCGACGGAATCCTCAATGTTCCAGTTGAAGTTCGTTGAATATTCGGGGGCAATACTGGATGCACCTGATGTTCCGTCGGACTGGCTGTCCCGGACCCTGAGTTTTACCCGGTGCAGACCTTCTGAGAGGGCAGAGATATCGTGTTTCCAGGCAACCAGCCTGCCCGATGAAGAAGGCGGACCGGATACGGGCTCCCAGGGGGCACCGTCCAGGCTTATTTCGATGGCGGAACCGAAAAAAAGGCCCGGATCGATGGAATCGTCATCCTCGATAGTCCCTACCAGGCTTACCGCTCCGGTCAGGACATTGTTTGTCGCGGTGGTTTCGTCTTTATCCAGATCGTTGAAACCTATTTCGGGCCGATCGCTGCCCTGGTCAATATGGACGGATCTGGCGTACTCGCCAGAAATATTACCTGCGCCGTCAACTGCCCGTACCGAGATGATATATTCCAGGGGGACATCACTGCTGTTCAGCTCGAGACTGCTGAAATCAAAGCTCCAGGTATAGGTTCCGTCGGCGATAAAATCCCAGTCCAGAATATCCGTGTCGGGGGAGGATCCGACGGGATTAATGTCCGCGTATACTCCTGCCACACTGCGGTTATCGTTGGTGGTACCCCGGACATTCACTGCAGCACCGTTGACGACTGTGGAGTCCGCAGGCTGTTCGATCACCAGGATCGGAGGACTGGCATCGACTATAACACCCCGATCCAGCGTGGTGGTACCGTCGCTGGCATCCACGGCTATTACCTGATAGGTATACTCGCCGTCGTCATCCCCGCCTGCATCAACGGAAAAGGAGTAGCTCCCGTCATAACTCAGTTGATCGTAGGGCTCGGCTGCGTCCTCCAGCAGGACATACTCCTCGCTCCCGTTGAAGATTATCTTTACCAGCTTGAGTCCGTTGGCGTCAGCGGCGGAAATATCGATGCTAAAGTCGGTATTGAAAACCGCGTTGTTGGTCGGGGCGCTTATGCTCAGATCCGGAGGACCATAATCGACAATAAATCCCGTCAGGGGCAGAATACTGAGGTTGCCGCCGATGTCACGGACCCGTATCTGCATGCTGTGCTCGCCCTGGCTTATACCGCTTAGTACATGACTCCAGCTCGCAATGTTTCTGTCTCCTGAGGGCACCTTGCTTACAGGCGTCCAGGCTCCCCCGTCAACCTGTATCTCTATGGTCGAGACATCAACACTATCGTCGTCTTCGACGAGACCTACAATGCTGGGATCCCGGCCCAGGGGATTTTCATCCGCCGCGCCGCCGACAGTCAGATTGGAGAGGCTGATAATCGGCAGATCCGAGGATTGAAGAATTTCAAAATCCCGGCTGATAGGGCTGCTTGAATTTCCGGCGGCGTCTTCAACAACAAGGCTCAGGGTGTACAGGCCGTCCCCGGGAACAGCTGTGTCGAGATTATAGGACCATGTATAATCCTGGGACAGATCGGTAAAGTCATCGGGAAAAACAGGATTCGACGGGGCTGCCCCAACGTGCAGGTATACAGTCCTGACATAACCGGTGTAGCCGTCGGCTTGAACATCCTGGGCTCCTCCCCGCAGGGTAAAGACACCGTTGATGACCTCGTCCTCGGCGGGGCTGCTTATGTTCCCGGAAGGGGGCTCGATGTCACTGATCAGCTGAAGGTTTCCATAACCGTAATTGCCGACCGTCCCGGCTCGTACGCTGACGGGCAGCTCGCCGTTCTGTGTAAGGTCAAAGATTTCTGAATCGAAAGGTGCCGTCCCGACGCTGACGCCTTCGGAAAGGTCCGCCGTAAAGGTATCCGCCCCGGTCTGATTCATCCGGAGCTCATAATCCCCGTCATTGTCCCAGTCGAGCCACACTTCGCCGCTTCCCAGCCCGGTAACCTTGGCTGTAACGGTCACAGATCCCGCATCCCCGATAAAACTGCCCTGGGTGGGAGACGTTACCTGAACCACCGGTGCGAAGGAACTGACCCGGAAACTGGCCAGGTTGGGAGCAAGTTCGTTTGGCTTGCCGAGAATGTCCTCGACGTAGAGGGTGTAGTAGTATTCCCCATCGGGAAGATTGGTCTCGTAAGTCCACTGGGTACCCGTAACGGTAAAGTCTTCCCAGTTTGCACTTTCCACAGGATTGTCACCGGAATCGAAGATTTCTATTTCCAGGGTATCGTTTTTGATACCGTCATCGTCCTCGGCAAAAAAGCTCAGGCGCTGGGGCATACCCAGAACGTTGCCGGCGGCATTATTGTCAAAACTCGGGATAATTTCCAGAAAGTACGGCTTGTCCGAGTCCTGGTAAAAGGTAACCAGAAGCTGTTCGCCGGGGCTTGTGTTTTTCCGTGTCAGGGTATAATCCGAGGCGAGCACCCCTGCATTAATGGGGATTCCCTTGTAATCCGCGGCATGCAGTTCCTCGATTATCGGAGGTGTCTGGCCAGGGTTGGTTATGGCGACAATGTCGTCAAAATGATAAAAATAGGGGTTATAGTTTCCGCTGAAATCCTCGGCCTCCACTACAAAATAGTAATCCTCGGGTCCTCCGGAACCGATCCCGAGGCTCTCCGAATCGAAGGGATAGTACCAGCTCGAGGTTCCGGTAGCCAGTACGTCGGTAATAACCGGTGTTCCGTCCTGATCATAGAGGGAAATCAGAACCCGCTGTACCCGGGTTGTATCCACCGCTTCGCCTTTCAGGGTAAAGAACTGGTTGAACTCCCGGGTACTGTAGCTTGTCGGGGAGGTAATCATGACAGTGGGAGGATTGTTATCGACAATTAGATAAAGACTGATTTTGGCGGATTTTCCGGTGGTATCAAGGGCTGTCAGTATAAACTCATACTCGCCATCGTCCATCAAAGCGGTATCCACACTGCCCGACCAGTTTCCGCTGCTGTAGGTAGCATTCTCTTCAATACCGGGTCCCTGAATGCGTACTGACTTGATACCCTGATCGTCCTCTGCAGTACCGGAAAGCTGGATCACCCCGGATACGTAATCCCCGTTTCCATGGCTGAGGATATCCAGGCGCGGCGCGTTAATGTCAACGGAATCACCAAGACCGGGTGAGAATAGATCACAGGTACTCAACAGAAGGGCCAGAATAAAAAAAACCGCCGCACCGTAAAGGTATAGTATTCCTTTCGGGGGTTTCCCTCTTTCTCTTTTTCCGTTGTACCTGGTCATTTCATATATCCTCTTCCTGTTGATCAGAACACACGTACCCGCACTCCCAGGGAAACCCTGTTTTCAAGGCCCCCTTCCACATCCGAGGAGATAAACCAGAGCTGATTTTCAATGTAAAGACTGTAGGTATTAAAGGTGTTCATTGTGGGAATCTTTACCTTTATCAGTTCAAGCTGGGCTATAAGGGCACCGAGAACCAGTCCTGACTCCTCTTCAGGGCTTTCGGTCATGGTGAAATATTCGAAGGCGGAGCCGAGGGCAAGACTCGAAGAGACAAAATCCCAGTCGGGACCGAAAAAGTATCCGTACGGCAGGGTCGCCACATTCGCAAGGAGTTTCACTCCAAAAACCTGTCCGTTGAACCGCCCTTCCGGAGAACTGCCGAATCCCACCTGAAGACGCACATTTTCATCAAAAAAGGTCAGCCCAAGACCGAGCTTCCAGTAGGTGGAACCAAGAAAGTTGCTGTCCAGATAGAGTCCCTCAACGAACTGAGGAAGCTGTCCCTGGGTTTTACTTCCCTTTCGCAGCACTATTTCAACAGCTTCGACACCATTCAGGTCGTATGAAACCCCCGTGACAAAAAGGTCGCCGTTAACGGCGGCGCCTCCCTCCGGTGTTCGAATACTGATTCTCGGCGCTACCTCGTCCACTACGACCTTGACTCTGGTCAGTACCTGTTCGCCGTTCCTGAAAACAGCCCTGACAATAATTTCCAGAGGCCCCTCTGCCAGTTCACCGGTTTCGAGCCTGAAACGCCAATCATTTTTCACCTTGATTTCCCGGTAATGCTTTCCGTTATCCAGACTGTATCCCAGCTCAAGGAGCTCCAGGGCTTTAAGTTCATCCTTTGACATCCCGGCTTCACCGCCAGGATCGTCAATTAAATAATCCGCCTTCCCTTCGATCCAGGGTCTGCCGCCGACATAGTCGCCGGTTCCCACGGATGTTACCGAAACCCATCCGCCCTCCCGCCGATAATTCAGGTTCCGGGCTGCACTTTGTATAATCGACCCGTCGGGGGTGCTCGTTTCAAGCTGAAAGCTGCAGGGGCCGTTTTCCATCTCCTCCGGAGTAACTGGTCGCCTGAAATATCCGTTCTTTCCGGTGGTCAGGACGTCGAAGGGAGTTCCGTTTTTCAAGAGCGTTATTTTTTCAGATATTCCGATTCCTTTGACTCGTCCCTCCAGGAAGAAGGGACCATGAAGATCAGCACCTTCAAGGGGAAAAAGCAGTTCCGGGATGATGATGGATTCATCCGTCCTTATGTGGATATTACGGGATTCGAAGGTTTCGTTGGCGGCTTTATCTCCAGCGTACACAGTCAGGTTGTACAGTCCCGCCGGCAGATCGCTTGTGTCCAGGGCCTGCACCAGCACCTCCGCAGGATCCAGGTTCCCCTGAAGGGCTGCCGGGATTTCGCCTTCGGTCTCAGAATCTTTCATCGGCGAAAGTACATAGCGGAGATTCTCCAGAGCGATACCGTCTCCCGCCCTCAGTTCAAGCTGCAGGGTGGAGCTTATCGTTTCCCCCTCCCTGGGCCTGGCCAGTTCAAGAACAGGAGGGGTGTTATCCAGTGTAATAAGACCTGAATGAAGGGCAGAAACACCATAGGAGTCCACAGCCTTGATCAGAATCATGTAGCTGCCGTCAACCATGATCTCGGTATTCAGAGGATAGGACCATTCCTCTGCGCCGGAGGCGCGATGAAAGCTTCCCCCGTTGTCCAGAGAAACATACACGCCTTCTATTCCGTTTGCATCCGAGGCTGTTCCGGACAATTCAATCTGTTTTCTGCTGGTGATTCCCAGCCCCGGACTGAGCATAACGGCCTCGGGGGCCTGACGGGAGACGCGAAAATTAACATACGCCGGTTCACTTGCGACACCCCGCAGGTCCAGAGCTCTGACCTCAATCACATGTTCATTATCCCCGAGAAGCTCAATATCTATTTCCGTATCGAAGGCGGATCCGGCCTCGAGGGCCTTAAACTCTCCCTCGTCCAGGCGGTATTCTATGGCTGCCACCCCGTCATCGTCCGCTACCCTTCCCGACAGGCGGAAGGAATCCTGAACGAGAGCATCCTGGGCAGGCTCAAAAATCTTGACCTTCGGCAGATCCCCGGACCTGTCCACATTAAGCATTGGAGAAAACATGCTTTCATTCCCTGCAGTATCCCGAATAAGGATGCGGGGCTCGTATTCTTCGGCAAGAATGGGCAGTTCTATCGGTACCGTCAGGGACCTGCCCTCTATTTTCAGTGGAAGAGGTTCCTCTTCACCCACGATAAACTCGCCGCTGAAACCTTCCGTCCACTCATCCTCAAGTTTGAGCATGAGCGAAAAGGCTCCATTCACAGGATCCCCGGCGGCGGGAAGTATCTGGGTCACCTCCGGCGCTTTCGTATCCTTGATCAGGAGGATTCTCTCCGTTCCCAGGTTGCCGCTGGAATCCTCAGCTGTCAGGGTAAGATAAACCGGACCATCAGGATAATCGCCGGAATCCAGAGGCACTGAAAAGTTGATTTCGTCGGTGCTGCCTTTTTCAAAGCTAACAGGAAGCTCAGTTTCTTCTCCCTCTGCCGTTCTGTAGCGGAGCGCTGCAAGCCCTCCCGTGTCCCGGACGCTTCCGGTCAACGTTAACTCATTGGAGAAAAAAGGCCCCGGAGGGTCCGTTTGCACCGACCATCGGGGAGATGAATTATCCCCGAGGAGGGTAAAAGGACCATATTCCAGCTCCCTTCCTCCGGTAGTGACCAGGACAATTCGCAGATTCCTTGCAGGAAGATCCGAAGCAGTTTCCAGCGTCAGCCTGTTTCCCTTCCAGGTAAGGTTCAGCGCCCCCTGCCCTCCCGTCACCTCCGCCCGGCTGATATCGTATCCGGGAACAATAAAATCCATACCGGAATCTACTCGAAAAATCGAATTTCCTGTTTCCGCTGCCAGGGGAATAATCCTGGCCGGCGGTGGCTGTGCCCCCGGTATCTCCAAAACGAGACCGGCCTTCGCCTGGGCACGGCTTCCTCCGGCGTCATCCCTTGCCTCGATATCTATTCCGAAAAAGCCGGCCTCCTCCGTATCCGGTATCCTTATCTGAAACAGGTATTCCCCTTCGATATCTGTTCTTTTGAGGGAGACCTTTCCTTTTCCGCCGTCGGGAAATTCATAGGAAGCCTCCCCGCTTCCGCTTTCGAACAGGATCTTTCCGGATATGTACTGTATTGACGCGACTGCGGCTTTTAAACCCGGTGTATAGGGAATCTCCCGCTTTTCCGAATCGGTCAGCAGGGTAAAGCTGATTTCAGGAGGGGCTGCGGGGAGCAGGAAATCCTTCCTGAGCACTTCTCCCTCTATTTTGTTGCTGTCTCTGGGCAGGATTTCCAGGCTATGTTCCCCGGGTAAAAGCCCCTCCAGGGGAAAACGAAATACAGGACCGCTTCTCAATTCCCGGGGTTCCTGATCATCCAGAATATAAGTAATACCATCCGCCGAATCGTCATCTGTAAGCCAGCCCATAATCTCCGGTACGGATCCGCCTTCCGGTTCCCCTGTCTCCGAAAGCCGGATTTCCGGCTTATCCCCTTCCCGGTCCAGATCCCGTTCCAGAACAAGTTCAGTAATGTTGCCCGCGAGATCGGTGAGGGAAAAAACGCTGTCAGTTTTTTCTTCGCCGGAGAAATCCAGCGGTACCGACCAGAACGGATCTCCGGCCCTGAGGGGAATTTCTGCAGCTTCCTCTTTTCCTCGCCTGAAGGTCAGAGATGCGAGTCCGACATCATCGCCGGCCCGACCCATCACTGTGAAACGTCCGTTCAGGGACTCAGACTCTCCGGGATACACTATCTCCAACACGGGAGGCGAGTTGTCGATAAAAAGATGGAGGACCTCGGTAGATAGTTTCGTTTGAAGATCTTCAGCTATAAATTTCAAGGAATATAATCCGTCGGCCTGTTCACGGGTATCGATTTTAATATCGAACTCAGCCTCCCCGGAACGTAGATCACCCTTCAGTTTTATTTCCGACATCTCCGCGTCATCACCGGCTGCCAGGGTTCCAAGGGAACGGATTCCGTTAGCATCCCGGAGAATGCCGGAAATGCTGATTACACCACTTACACGATCGCCATTGGCATGGGAAGAAATCCTTATTTCCGGTGCCAGGGTATCCAGCACAAAAGGAACCGAGACCGCTGTGCCCGGAGTACCGTTGATATCGACGCCGCGAACGGAAAGAACATGCTCGCCGTCTTCGAAATCTTCGGAAGAAAAAAAGAAAGACCAGTAATCCCGACCCTCGGCCCGGACAAAATCTCCATCGTCGATTTTTAGCTCGACATATTCAATACCGTCATCGTCTGTAGCGCTGCCAAGAAGATTTATATCACCGCTGATGGTGGTATCGCTGTCGGGAAAAGTGACCGAGACCTTCGGCAAATCTGATTCGGGGCTGACACGAAAATCAATGGCTTCCGACTCCACACTGTTACCGGCCGCATCCATACCCCTCACCCGTACATGATAGATACCGGGTTCCAGGGAACCAAGGTCAAATCTGTGATGCCACTGTTCAAGACCGGTAACAGGAAAAAACTTCTCCAGAATAGTATGATCCGAGGCCTCGATATCCATATCCCGGACTTCCATTGACTCCAGAGCTTGAGAATGGAGTAACTCGACTGTGAAAAAAAGATTCAAGCTTACCAGCAGCAACAGGATTAGGCTTGTTCTTTTTCCCCGTAACATCATGTTTTTCAAGGATATATCAGGACTCTCCTATATAAAATATTTCCCTTTTCTACTGATTTATATCGGTTACAGGATTTACAATCTATAATCATTCTTAATAAGACTGTTCCTTTCGCTATGGTGTCAGGGCTTCCAGCCACACAAGCCGTAATAGCTGATTTCATGATAATCAGCTTCTGTATATTACCTGTCTGTATTCTTCAGGTATTCAATGAAAAGAGAGCATCTCCTGTGCCAAGTCGATATCAGAATCAGAAGGTTCACTGTAATTCTTTATTCAATAACATTTTGTACGCAGATATTTTTTAAGAGGCTTTCCGGATTCCCCGTTTTGGCTTGCTGGAAAACGCTCCTGCATCTGTTTTCTCGCCCTGAATGTCGAGGCTTCTCGACAATTTCGTCGAGACTGCCAGTCGGCCCATCCCGGTAAGAGGATATAATTGGCTTAGATTTTTCGAATTGGTAACATGTTCAACCCGGCAGCAGGCCGGTTTTGTGGAAAGATATAATCACCTGTCTTTCCCGGAAGCACCAGCGGATAATCTTTACCCCCTCGATATTCCCGATTCTGCTCAAACGGGACCGCAGCACACGCAGGAACAGCATTACCGTTCCTGCAAAAGACCAGGTTGAAATCTGTCTCAGGGAGCCGGGTATGGAAATTGAATATTTAACTCAAAGAATAATCCCGAGGCCGAAGGCCGCCAGCACAATCAGGGGAGGCGGAATTTTCGTAAACCCGAGCAATAGAGCGGAGGCTGCTGTTACCGTCAAGTTTTCAAGACTGATACCGCTGGACAGAGTCAGGATTACCGCCGCTACTGCGATAAGACCGCCGGCAACCGCGTTTATTCCCGCCAGGGAAAGCCGAATCGCCCGTATCTGCTTCAGGTCCTCCCACAGGGGATAGACAAAATAGATCAAAAGAAGTCCGGGAAGAAATATCCCGATTCCGCCAATGGCAGCCCCCAGAGCCTGAATAAGAATCCCCTCCCCCCTGGAAGCCATTCCACCGGCATAGGCGGCAAAACTGAACATCGGTCCGGGGAGTCCCTGGACAAGACCGTACCCGGTCAGGAATTCCCCGCCTGTCATGAACTGCCGAATATCAACAAGTTCTCCGTACATGACAGGAACGACTACCTGTCCGCCGCCGAAAACCAGGTATCCGTAGCGGTAAAAGCGCTCAAAGTTCTCCAATAACCTGAAGTCAGTCAGGAATGCAGCTGCAAGTCCCCCCACAGCAAGGGCCGCGAAGAGAACAAGATAGCCCCAGGGCGGACGAATCTGAACAGGGTTCCACATTCCCTTTTCCTGTTTTAGCAGAATACTTATCAGTCCCCCGGCAGCCAGAACAAGGGGGAAGACCCAGGGGGACCTGAAAAAGAAGGTAAGCACAGCAGAGCTAAGCAATAAACCCAGAGACAAAAGATCGGTAACCACCTTTCGCCCGATTCTTAAAGCCGCAACGATAATAAACCCCACCGCCATGGGTCCGATAAATCGCAGAATGGAATGGGATACATTCATGGAAGACAAAACCTGGAACCCGAAGGAGAGAAAACCCATGACAAACAGAACCGGCAGGGCCCAGACAATCATCGTGAAAAAGGCAAGTTTTCTGCCTCCCATCCTGTAGCCGATGGAAACAATGGTTTGCGTACTTGTCGGTCCTGGAAGAATGCTGCACAAAGCCATCAGTTCAACAAGATCCTGCTCCTTCAAATAACTCTTTTTTGTCACCATCCGGTCCAGGAAAACCCCCAAATGAGCCTCCGGTCCTCCATAAGCCCCAAGGGAGCAGATCAACACATCCTTCAAAAACGCCGGATAGGAAACATTGCTCCGGAGTGTTTCCTTATTGTCGTTATCAGAATTCATGGCGAAGTCAAGTTATACATTGCATCCCCTTGGGGGCAAGTCTTTTATCAATTTCTGTCTGTGCTGGATTATTCACAATTTCGGATTATAATGAGACTATCGGAGACTGAAATAAGGATAAGCTCAATGAAAACCGATCAGAAAACAGACAGGACCCTTATCGAACGCCTCAAGGAACTCAACTGTCTCCTGAAGATTTCAAAACTCCTGGCCCGGCACGATGTTGATCTGCAGCTTATCCTCCAACAGACTGTCGATATCCTGCCTCAGGCATTCCAGAAACCCGAACAGACATGTGCAAGAATCATCTACCGGGACTGCGAGTATGTAACCACGAATTTCCATTCCGGGACGGAGGGGCTTCGGGAGCCGATCCGTATAAACCGCAGAACAGCGGGTTTTGTTGAAGTGTATTTTCTTGGGAAAAATATGGAACCCCGGGCGGACAGCTTTCTTGCAGAGGAACAGACGCTGCTTTCAGCAATTGCTGATCAGATCGGCATGGTAATCTCCAAAAAGGAGGCTGAGCTGTCCCTTCGCAGAGCGATGGATCAGCTTGAGGAAAACTCCCGTCAGCTGGAGAATAAGAATGTCGCCCTCAAAGAACTTCTGTATCAGATACAGGGGGAACGGGAGAATTATATACGATCAATACGGCGGCAGATAGAAGAATCGGTACTTCCTGCTCTGAACAGGATTCTCCGGAATCCAAAGGCCGACACTGATATCTGCGCCTATGCCAGGATAGCCAGCGAAGCCCTGGGCGAGATAAACGCCTCCTCTGCATTCAGGGAAAATCGGGAAACAGCTCACTTGAGTTCCCGGGAAATGGAGATCTGTCGAATGATCAAACAAGGATTGAGCACGAAAGAGATATGTTCCCTGCTGGGACTGTCCATGCAAACCGTGGAAAAGCACCGCTATAATATCCGTAAAAAGCTGGGTATTGCCGGAGAGAAAATCAATCTGGCCGTTTTTCTGCGGAACCTGTAGACAATTTCACCCGGTAGCTTTTACTACCAGATACCTACCAGGTCTTGCATGGTTGCTAATCTTCACCTTCGGGACTATGTTCGTTTGAATATGGAATACAATATTCGAACCTTCAATTCCCACGACATAAAACGCATTCGCGGTTTTCTCGATCTGGCAACGGACAGTAAAAAGGGTGAACGATATAAATCCCTGGTCCGTCTCAAGAACGATCTGGCGTATGCTGATATAGTTTTGCCGGAAGAGATGCCGGGCAACGTTGTTACAATGAACTCCCGCATACGCATAGACAACGCCAGTTCAAAGGGGACAGAGGAAATTACCCTGGTATTTCCACAGGAGGCGGATTACAACCAGGGAAAGGTCTCCCTTCTTGCTCCGCTGGGGGCCGCACTGCTGGGATGCAGACAGGGTGATACCGTAACCTACATTGCTCCCGGCGGCGAGGTTATGGTAAAGATCATGGAAATACTTTACCAGCCGGAAGCCAATGGGGATTTTACCGCGTAATGACTATCGAACCATGGATACTGGAGTGGATTATTCTGCCCCTGGTAGTATTTATCAGCAGAGTAATCGATGTTTCTCTGGGAACTATAAGGATCATACTTGCCTCCCGGGGAAACCAGAAGTACGCACCCTTGATAGGCTTTTTCGAGATTCTTCTCTGGCTCATTGTCGCACGGCAGGTTCTTTCCAACATGTCGAACCCTGCCAGTGTGCTGGCCTATGCTCTGGGTTTTTCTGCCGGTACATACCTGGGTATAAAACTGGAGAATTCCTTCGCCTTCGGTGATGTATTAATCCGCATCGTCTGCAAAGACACCGGCAGTTCCATCGCATCCAGCCTGCGCAGCTTCGGATACGGCGTAACCGAGGTAAATGCCGAGGGACGTGACGGTCCGGTAACCATCCTGTTCAGTGTTATCAGCCGAAAAGACATTCCGGAGGTGGAAAAGCGAATCCACGGCCTGGACAGAAGTGCCTTCTACTCCATTGAAGATGTTCGCTTTCTGAACTCCGGATCAAAACGCTGGATTACTCAGGAAGCCCGGGTCCAGCCTGCAGGGCGGGCAAAATAGACATCTGTACGTACAAAGAGCGCCATGCGGCGCTCTTTTTCTTTTTTTTTGCCGGAGACCGGACTTCAGCCTTGCTTCCCTCCGGGAAGCTTCGGCCCCCGCGAGCGCCTTCGGCACTCTCTCGGACGAGTTCAAGTCCTTGTCTCCTACTGTACGTACAAAGAGCGCCATGCGGCGCTCTTTTTCTTTTTTTTTGCCGGAGACCGGACTTGAACCGGTACGGGCTTATTAAGCCCGGGGGATTTTAAGTGCAAACAACCGGTGTGCCTCTTTGTATCTCTCTGTAGATAAGAGTATAACCAATAAGGAATTATGTCAAACAATATTTTCTTTCTGTATCGCCTGATATCTTCTTGTATCCATTCTTTTGGTGTCAATTTGGTGTCAGTTAAATCTACCCTTGAAAAATATCATAGTAATAACACTATGCAGTAACTCTCTTCCAAAGGAAGTTTTCCACAATGAAAGCATACAATGATGTATCATAAACATCGTTAAATCTCATCATAAATGCCGTTATAAGAATGTAACTGTCTCTGGAATTTCCGAGGCAATCCACTTTTTAAAGACCTTGTTGATCTTTTCTCAGTTTTTCTTCCTGGTATGCTTCTGCATATTCTTTGCTGTTATATTCAATTATGTGTTTGATTTCATAATCCTGCCCATAAAGGGATTGGAAAATCACTGTTGTCTCTGTTTCCCATTTAATCCACAGTGACAAGTGACCGAGGGATATTGCTAACCCATAATATTCCTCATCGTCCTCATAAAGGGAGTTTGACCATTCTGAATCAGCATCTACAGGCTCTCCATAGATCGATATTAGCAATTTACTCAATTTCATAAAATCTTCTAAATAGGTGTTATTATCTGCTCTTGTCTCATTAAAAAGATATTTACCTACTGCCAGTTTGTCATCAACAAACAGATACCCAGCGAAAGCTTTGAGGCCAGCTATAGAACAATTATAAATGACTACATCTGACTCGTTCACGTAAAGATTTTCTTCTCCCTCAATTCCAATTACCTGAGCACGACTCATTCCCCATATTGTATCTCGGAATTGAGCACATGCAGGTAATAGCATGGATAGGAAAACAAGAATCCAGAATGTTTTTTTCATCAATTCCCACCTCTTCTTACACCAGATGGAGATTCTTCCACCATGTTTTTCTGTAACCAGAAACTCACATCAAGCGGGGTTTCTGCATACATTAACTGAGTTTCTGTCGACAATAATCCCTCTCATGTCAGATTTCTGTTAACGATAACCTATACAACCAGATCAGTAATACTCCCGGATATACCCAAACGCCCTATCGAACAAATCCTGATCCTTAATTTTATACTTCACGTATATCACTTTGCGAAGAGCTTTCTGTACTTCCCTCTCTCCTGCATTTGTACCCTGCCAGCCTGGGAACCTAACGAACCTGACGATTTCATCAATATCATTGACGATACGCTCTACAACAACCGGTGTCTTCCCGTTCTTAACCTCAATGAACAGTTCTGTTAAAGCGGCTTTTGCCTTCTCTTGCTCATCTTCAGGTTCGACTTGCTGTTCCGCCTGGACGACCTCCTTCGCCAGGGTCAACAGTTCCTTGAGGAAATCGAGGCTGTGGAGCAGGCCCTGTTCGTGCCGCTCCTTGAGCTTTTCGAGGCGTTCGCCCAGGGCGACAAACTTCGGATTGTCCTTGTGCTTGCGCAGGCGGGCGATGAGCTTGATCTCGATTTCCTTGGATTTTTTATCCGGGTCCTTGGCATCGAGCAGCCCTTCGAGGACCTCGGCGTCCATCACCAGGGTGTCCAGATCATCGCGCACTGTCTCCATATGCACGTTCTCATGCACCAGCTCGATGGTCTTCGCCCCAAGGGCGTGCCAGAGCAGCTTACCGTTACCGCTCGGCGGCTTCACCGACTCATACACCTGGGTCAACCACTTGTAGTCCGTTTCATAAAGGCCGAGACAGGGATCGGGAGACAGCGCCTCCCACAGCCGGGAGAGCACCGTGTATTCAGCCGCGAACTTGTCCCGGGTCTCGTTATCCGGCAGACAATCCTGCGCCGCTATCAGCCCCTCGTAGCCGCCAACGGTACGGTCCACGCCAGGGAAGAACGAAAGGCTCTTTGAGACCACTCCAGGCAGCTCTTTCTTGAGGTCATCCAGATTGGTAATGACCTTCTGCACCGCCTTTTCATCGAAATCGAGGGCGGTGGCCACGTCATCGAAGATGCCGAGGTAATCCACGATCAGGCCGTGGGTCTTGCCGGGGTAGACACGGTTGGTACGGCAGATGGCCTGCAGCAGGTTGTGGTCCTTCATCGGCTTGTCGAGGTACATCACCTGCAGAATGGGCGCATCGAAACCGGTCAGCAGCTTGGAAGTGACGATCAGGAATTTGAGCGGATCGTTCGGATCGCGGAAGCGGTCGAGGAGCTTTTCTTCCTCGTCCTTGGCCAGTTTCCATTCCGCGTACTCGTCGGACTTTCCTCCCTGGATGTGCATGACGATGGCGCTGGCTTCCGGCCCGAACAGCTCGTCCAGGGCCTTCTTGTAGAGCACGCAGCACTCCCGGTCGAAGGTCACCACCTGGGATTTAAAACCGTTCGGCTCTACCTTTTCCTGGAAGTGCTTGACGATGTGCTGGCAAATGGTGTTCACCCGCGCCGGGGCCTTAATTAGAACCGCCATCTTGGCAGCCCGTTTGGCCAGGTCGTCACGATCCAGCTCGC
This sequence comes from Marispirochaeta aestuarii, assembly GCF_002087085.1. Classification (NCBI taxonomy): domain Bacteria; kingdom Pseudomonadati; phylum Spirochaetota; class Spirochaetia; order Spirochaetales; family Spirochaetaceae; genus Marispirochaeta; species Marispirochaeta aestuarii. Next base: position 36,198 of record NZ_MWQY01000022.1, read on the forward strand.
TCAGTTCATCGGTCATCTGGGAGTAGGCTTCGTCGATGGCGTCCTTGTTGATGTGCAGCTTCACGTCCACCGCCTCGAAGTGGAGCGGCAGCGTGGCCTTGTCCCGGATCGAGTCCTGGAACGAGTAACGGCTCATATAGCCCTGCTCATCTTCATCCGCGCCGAAGGCCCAGAAGGTGTTGCGGTCCCGCTTGTTGATCGGCGTGCCGGTCAGGCCAAAGAGAAAGGCGTTGGGCAGCGCGTCGCGCATCTTGCGGCCTAGGTCGCCCTCCTGGGTGCGGTGCGCCTCGTCCACCATGACGATGATGTTTGATCGCTCGTTCAGGCGGCCGTCCGCCTCGCCAAACTTGTGAATGGTGGTGATGATGATCTTGCGGGAATCAGCCGCCAGCAGGCTTTGCAGCTCCTGCCGAGTGTCCGCTCCGATCATGTTCGGGATATCGGCGGCGTTGAAGGTGGCGGTGATCTGGGTATCCAGGTCGATGCGGTCCACCACGATCATCACCGTGGGGTTGCCGAGCTTGCGGTGCATCCGCAGCTTCTGCGCTGCGAACACCATCAGCAGCGACTTGCCCGAGCCCTGGAAATGCCAGATCAGGCCCTTCTTGGGATAGCCCTTGACCACGCGGGCCACCATCAGGTTCGCGCCTTCGTATTGCTGATAGCGGCAGATGATCTTGATGCGCCGGTGCTTCTTGTCGGTGGCGAACAGGGTGAAATTCTGCAGGATATCCAGCACCACATGGGGGCGCAGCATGGAGCGGATGGAGCGCTGCACGTCCGCCAGCGTCCCCTCGGCCTTGTTATCGCCCTCGTGCCATGGCCCCCAGATATCGATGGGCATGCGCGCCGAGCCGTAGCGATAGCACTTGCCCTCGGTGGCAAAGGAGAGGACGTTGGGCACGAACATCTGCGGCACGCTTTGTTCATAGCCGTTATGGATGTCGCTGGCCCCATCCACCCAGGTCACCGCCGGGCGCACCGGCGTCTTGGCCTCGCCGACCACCAGCGGGATACCGTTGACCAACATAATAATGTCGAAGCGGCGGCCGCCTTCCTTGACCGGATAGACCCACTGGTTGGTAACCACGTAATCGTTGTTGCTGAGATTCTCGAAGTCGATCAGCCGCACCGGCGTGTGTTCGCCACGCTCACCAAAGGGCATGGACTTCTCGCCCCGTAGCCATTCGGCGAACAGTTCGTTGGCCCGCACCAGGCCCTCGCTCTGCACCGACAACGGAATGGTCCGCAGGCGGTAGAGCACCTCGTCGGCGCGGTCGGGCTGGGCCTTGATTTCCGGGTTCAGGCGGATGAGGGCGTCGCGCACCATCGACTCCACCAGCACGTCGGAGTGCTGACGGGGCAGCTCCTCGGCGGACACGAAGCGCCAGCCTTTGATCTCACCACCGTAGCTGGCGAGCGCTTCGGCAACCATGTTCGAAGTCACGCCGCCGCAGAGCGTGTCGAGAACCATCTGTTCGACTGTGTTTTCTTCGTTAAACATTATCCCCCCGCAACGGCCCTTGAGTCAGGCTCCTTTGTAACTCAACCGTGTCCTGAAGGTGCTTTTCAGCCTCCTCAAGCTTCTTTTCAATTTCATTCAGCTTTTGGGCTGCTTCTATTTGGTCACTCAATTTAGGTAGAGGGATTTTTAGCTTCTTGAAGTCCCTCAAAGAAAATCTCTGACGCGTTCCTCGAATGATGATTTCGTTCAGTGAGTCTCGTCCCGGCTTCGAGTTAAAAAAGAACTTGAGATATTCCGGATTTACTTTTTGGGTATTAACCCTCAAGCGGATAACATCCTGGGTGACAATCGCATCAGGTTCCTTCTCGGGGTATATGCTTGCGATTCCTGGTGGATCTCCCACTTTACTAAAAAGAATATCCCCTGGAATCGTCTTGCATGCCTTTAACTCTTCCGCTTTTTCAGACGTCACACAAACATTCTCCTGTCGTATATATCTTCCATCTTTCACATCTCTGACATAAATAACTGGGACACCTTCATCCGTAAGTTCTTTGGTTAACAAATTGCTCCCAAACGGGCCGTTTGTAAAACTCGAAGCCTCGCTGCTGGCAAGTTTGTTCATTTCAACAAATGCACCGTTTACTTTGGCATTCAGCGCCACCTCATTTGCACAAACATTGAATAAGTTCGCCACATTGAGAGTCACTTCTCTCCATACCTCCACCGCCTCATCCGCCGCCCACAGGATCTCGGCAATGCGCTTCTGTTCATCGAGCGGCGGCAGCGGAAATTCAAAACCCTGCAACGCCGTCCAACTGGTTCTCGGCGACAGCGATCCAGCCGAGGTGTCAAGCGCATAATCGAAGAAGGCATCGCTCTGGCAGATAAATGGCAGAAGCTCCGGCAGCAGTACCTTTCTGTTCTTCGGTTCAAACGTCAGGATATCCCCGGAACAAATACCCTCAAACTCGGCAAAGGCGACCTTGCGTTGATAAGCCCGTCGCTTGCCGAAGAGCGTCTGTCCCGGTACGAACTTGCGGGTAAACGAGGTGCCATCCGCAACGGAGTTCCAGCGCCGGATATGCAGATTATCGGGTTCAATGTGTTCGAGCCCGACGATTCTTTCAATGTCATTGGTCTCGGGATCGCGCTCCACGAGGTTGGCGTTCTTCACCACCTCGCCGAACTTGACCATCTTCCAGCTGGGCCTCAGGGATTGTCTACTCATTTGGCACTCTCCTCTGAAATAGCCCAAGGTACAGCTTCCGTTTCTCCTGCCCATTTATGCATGCGAACCCTATTCGCATATCGTCCTTGATATTTCATCAACCGCAACAGGCACATCTCCACATACCACTGGGACAAGTTCCATGCATCGAATTCGGCCCTTGGTTTAAGTTCTCGCTTCTTTTTAGAATGTACAAGCTGATTCCTGATGATGGTTATGGCATGAAAGGCATCCTCAAATTTTTGGCCATTGACATCCTCCTTGATGGAACCGAGAATATCCGGAATCTCATGGGGTAAATCCATTAGAGTGGCCAATAGTCGGATCTGATCAGAAGCCCTCAACTTTCCTGGTTGGAAGGCTTCCTCGGAAACTGCCTTTTTTACCTGTGTAGCGTAGATCCAGGAAAGCTTCTCCAATGTGGACTGAGATAGAATCAACGCAGAATCTGCACTCAGATGGCCTCTACCGGCAAGGTTTGCCTGTAGATACCAATAGATCACTTCTGGCAGCACTTCTTTCCATGACAGGTCTATCCATAAGTCCCAAAATCCTTTGAATACATCTAAAAGATGATGCGCCTGTGGATGTGGACTCCACCATGTCAGGCTGTTGTTATGTGATAACGGGTCGCTGCCTCTAAGTATCCCCCATTTTTCACGCAGGCAAATGTCATCGTTCGATAGGAGTCTGATATTACCAATAGGCTGCCAGTGTCCTCTGGCAAAAGAAAGAAAATGATGCAGGCAATTGATGATATCTTGCGCCTCATTCCAATCCATCGGTTCACCATTAGTTTTCTGAATGCACCCGGCATGGGTGGCCGCCAAACCACCTGTCTGCTTTATGGTTTCGCCCCACTCTTTGGTTTTGCTGTGGGCCGTGATTTGTATGTGCCATTGCTCATGTGTCATTTCGATCTGTCCGCAGCGCCACCAGCCCATAGTCTTGCCTTCTTCATTTGTTCTTTTAACCTTTTTGTCTTGATCACCGTAAAAGACCGGAAAAGCAAATAGAACGAACTCAAGCCGTGTTCCAGAGTCTGGTGAGTGTACAATATCAAGAGGCTCCATCAGCGGGATCCAAGTTGAGTGGTTTTCGTCGTTATCGTGGTTTAGGCATTGGATGGGTTCCTGCCCCGTAAACTGTACAAACGCCGTCCCATTAAACGCTGCACGCAGGACATCAGATGACGGTATGCCTGAGAGTGACAGATGTACTCGATCTTTGGGCAGAAAAATTTGAGTCCCATGCACATCGATCTGCTTCAACTCTTTAAACCGAGCACCTCCCCCATCTTCAATCCAAAAATCTGCCTTAGCCGTTCCCAGATTGACAGGAAAACCCGGACCCTGCGAAAAAGCATCGGGTAATTGGACATTGTTTGGATTAGTCATCTGTTGCCCTTACAATTCTCAAGAGAATGCTTCATAAGCCAGCCGTCCTGGCTGGTATCGATTGTTTTCAGAACACTATTTTCCCTTCTCCGGAGAGTATATTTGTGCAACCATCGGTTGCATTCGCAGTCATTAACAATCATCTGCCAAAAATTACTCTGACTCTTCCCTCCCATATTCATCATCTTAACTTGTTTCCTCTTCGTCCCAGACAAAGTTTCTTGTAAGATCCTTAAAATAGCTCCATTTACCTGTCAGGAAACGAAATCGTCCGGCTACAATGCCGGGACTGACACCAAGCTTGCGAGCCAACTGTATTACTTCATCCTTGGTTGTGATCAAGGCTATCTGAGTATGATATTTTGATGGAATAAGAGTCTCGGAGGCGAACCTGTCAGCCTTCTGCTCTTCAGGGTCTGTACTGTTATTTTCAGCTATATAAAGCCGCTGTTTCTTCCCATGGAGTATATGATCTGCCTCGTGGAAAAATGAGAACCAGAAGATATCTTCACCTTTGCCTCTGAGATTCAAGATGATCATCGCCTTTTGTGGTGAAAGCCATTTAGATGCTCCGTTCCAGGGTACTTTTTTTATCTCCTTCACTAATGCCAGAGCTACACCCGCTTCCGCGCAGTACCGACGCATTGTATCCACGAACTCATCCGGCTTCTTAATGGTTAAACCGCGAATAGCTTTTATCGCCTTCTCGAACCTGTACTTATCGAAGGGTGCACATTCAATCTGCTGGGCCTGCAGCTCGCCTAATCTTATCCATACGGATGCCGGTCCGGGACGTGTCTCGAAACAGGTCGACCGTCGGGCAGCGACCTTCGGCGACTCCCACACATCGTGCCAGGCAGATACGCTGGATACCCCGTAAAACTTCAGGGTTTCTTGAAGAAGTTTTATCTTGTCTTTCTCATCCGAAATCACGCTTCGCTCTATCAGTTCTCTGGTAGGGATATCCTTCAACCAGTCAATACCTCTTTCGAATTCCCTGGATTGCTCAATTTTGCTGAGCTGCTCTCGGTATTGCATTTCAAGGTTGTTCCACATCCGAGCCGGAACACCGGTGACAAGTTCCAGTTTATTCGCAGTTTCAAAGGTTATAGGCTGTTCACCCTTCAGAATTCGAACAATCGTCTGTTCGGTAAGTCCCGTTCGGGTAGCCAAGTCTTTCTGGGTCATACTGAGATTCTCTATAACTTCAGCTATAGTCTCACCAGGAGGAACGGCATAATTGGGTATGAACTCATAAGCTTTCTTTGCTTTTATAGGGGCGGCCATAATCAGTTCCTCCGTTGTGTTTTCCTGTCATGGGTGTCTTCAATGGCAATGATTTCGATTTCCGTGACAGCTTTCAGATCAATACCTCCATCATCTTTGCAAGGTATCGGTTCATCAGCTGGAATAAACAGCAGTCGCTGAGGATATTCAAGGTCGACCGAGAAAACACCCCTCCGGTTGGTCAATTCATGACAGCGGGTAGGCGGAAGATGGGAAAGATCCTCAAGCACGTTTGCGGCTTTCAATTCCATCAGACGCTGCTGCAACTTTTTTTTCATCTTAAGTCCTAAGGACTTGTTCATTTCTCGTTCTTCAGAACATAGTTTTTGAAGTTTCTTCGTTTTAAAATATATCAGCATTACTACACCTTGTCAATAAAATAATTAACATAGTATGTTAATCTTTTTATTGGTTTTCTACTTATTCTCCCTCCAATATCTTGAATAACCCTTCCATCAATCCCCGCAAAGCCATCGAGCTTTGCTGCCAGTTGGCAATGGCCTGTTTGAGGTTGACTGTTTCTGTCACTCCGTTGCCACTGCCGTTTCCGTTGTCCGCCCGCACAAAGAGCGGGATGCTGAGGTTGTTGGCCTTCTCTCGAATCTCGTCATTACCGACCACCCGGGCAAAGCCGTCCTCGTGGCAAAAGGTCTGGTAGACGGAGACAATGTGCTGGATGTGTTCGTCAGTTAGGAAGCTCTGTGCCCGCTCGCGGGTCACCTCGTTCACCGCGTTGATGAAGAGCACCTTGTTCCTGCGCTCCTTGGGTTTGTTCATCCGGCAGATAACAACGCAGGCTTCCATGGGCGAGTTGTAAAAGAGGCTGGGACCGAGGCCAAGCACGCACTCCACCACGTCGTGGGCGACCAGCTTCTCACGCATAGCCAGTTCTTCATTGCGAAAGAGGACGCCATGCGGAAACAGGATGGCGCAGCGGCCACTCTTGGTCTTCATGCTCTTGATGATGTGCTGCCAGAAGGCATAGTCGGCTCGTCCCTGAGGCGGAGTGCCGTAGATGTTTCGGCCCCACGTATCGGTGGACCAGGCATCACGATCCCACTGCTTGATGGAATACGGCGGATTGGCCAAGACCACATCGAACCGCATGAGTCGATCGCCTTCGACAAAGGCGGGGTTGGCCAGGGTGTCACCCCGGACGATGCGGAAATCCTCGATGCCGTGTAGGAACAGGTTCATCCGACCGATGGCCGAGGTGAGCAGGTTGCGCTCCTGGCCGAACAGCTGCAGGTTCCGCCACTCCTTCTTCTTCCGCTTCAGATGGGCGACTGCAGAGAGGAGCATGCCCGCTGACCCGCAGGTGGGGTCATAGATCGACTCACCGGGTTTGGGTTCGAGCATCTCGGTCATCAAATGAACCACGGTGCGATTGGTATAGAACTCCGCAGCAGTGTGGCCGGAATCATCGGCGAACTTCTTGATCAGAAACTCGTAGCCTACGCCCAGCTCATCTTCCGGGCAGTTGAAGAGTGAAAGCTTCTGCGAGCTGAAATGCTCAATGAGCTCGCGCAGCATGTGGTCCGGCAGGCGGTCCTTGTTGGTCCACTGGGCATCGCCGAAAACCCCGAACAGTGTGTCGGGGTTAGCAGTCTCAATCGCCCGCAGGGCATCCTGAATGACCTTGCCCACGTTTTTGACCTTGGTGCGGGTGGCCTTCCAGTGGGCGTCTTCCGGAATCTGGAAGCGGTGCTGTTCGGGGAGAGCAGCGTATTCCTGATCGCCGCCGGATTCCTCCAGCGCATCGGCCAGTTCCTCGTCGTACACGTCGCACAAGCGCTTGTAGAACAGCAGAGGAAAGATGAACTGCTTGTAATCCCCGGCGTCGAGATAGCCGCGCAACAAGGTGGCCGCGCCCCAGAGGTAGGATTCGAGTTGAGATTGGGAGATAGCCATTAATCTGTCTCCATCCTAATACGATCAGGCAATGTTGTTAGCAGTCGTAGAACATTGGCAGTGTCTTCAAAATGCTGATGGACTTCAGGTGCATGCTCATAGTGATATGACACAAATCGCTGTTCGTCTCCTTTAGTCCTGCTATAGAAATAGCAAGCGATTGCATCTTGGTGAGGGGGAGCAATCATGCGAATAAATGGCAGTAGCTGTAATCCCTTTGAAGCACCTTCCGCGAGTAGATAAAGCTTGCCAGAAATCATAGGCGTTGCGACAGTTCTTGTTACGTGCTCAAACTGACTATTGGCACCCATGATACGAAGTGAATCACATGTATACTGGTCTTCGATGTATTCCATTTTACCCATCTGGAGGAGTTCAAATTGATTCCATCCGTGGCCCCAGAGATTGCGTAACTCTTCAATCATTGCACGTAAATCATTCTCTATTGCTGCTGCCTGGGCTTTTCCCAAGGCGCCACCGTGCCCGCCATACGTATTACGCATTTGATTGGCACGAGAAATGATTTGTGAAATTATTGGTGCACTTAGTTTTTCCAACCATGATGTGGAGACAAGCGAATATAAGCTTATTGCAACGGGAGCATCATCCGTTTTGGCAAGCATAACCCTCGATAGTGCACTGAGCTTCTCTACTACAACTTTCCACGTCCCAAAGGTTGCACGAGCAAAGGTCAGATGCTGAACAGACAATGCTTCCAGTATTTCTTTATGAGCTTCTTGCCAGATAATTATGTGACTCGAGAATGCACTCAGGTGGACCGTGGCAAGGAATTCCGCAAGTGCCTCGAAGAAATGGAGCAGAATACTGAATCTAATCCGGGGATCGTCCTCAGCAACTCGATGGCACCATAAAATTGAAGCAAGAGGAAATGGGAGAGTAGCAATCCAGTCTTCGTATCGCACCTCGTTGTTGATAGTCTGTGCGCGTATCAAGATTTCTTCACTGGAGTGATAACCAGTCCAACACATAGCTTCAATTTCCCGGGTTTCATTTCTTAGAGCTTCAAGATGACGCAGGGCTTCGAGTACCTCAAGCTGTGCATTCAAGGGAGGTATATAGCACATCAGGCGATCACAGACATCCTTTGTAATACGCTGCGAACCAGAAGGACTACCTACCCCTGCAGCTTGTAAAGCGAGCTTACCAAGATCGTTCTTAAACCACTGCAATAAATAAGATACATGAACCTTGGATTCGTCCAGGATAAAACAAGTGCATTTTCCTTTGTTTAAAGAAGCTTCTAAATTGTCCGCAGTGAAGAATTTTCCTGATTGTGATAACAGCAAGGTATTCGCAGAGATAACCGAAGTCTGGTCAAGTTCTTTTAGACTAAGATGGATCACGTTCTTGATTAAATCAGTAAATGGTATCGGAGATAACAACGTCTTCCGAAGCTTTTGGAGAACCCGGTATTCTGCTTCCAAGGCTTCAAAATCAACGTACTTGGATAATGCAATCATCCGCCCAAGACTGGGGTGCATATCTGATTTATTGTTTTTGTAGTTTTTTAGAAGTCGTTCACTATGCTTTTGATCGTCCGCTACCTGACCTACAAAAATGTCTGTTTGAGGTCCATGCTCTATAACCAAAATCTGAGAGGAGATCGAAGTATTAAGTCGTGTTCCATACGGAACATTTAAGCTTGCTTTTATGCAGCAACCAGTTCTATGGATCGCCTCAATAAAGGGCTTGTGTTTTAGCGCGCGAGGAGACATGACGATGGCCAAGGTTCCTTCTGCAGCAAGTTTATGGCATGCCCATATAGTAATGTATTGCGCCAGATCCAGAAGATTTTCTTCTTTCAGTATTGGAGGTAGATTTTCCCGATTAATATGCTTGCCGAGAGGAGGATCAGCAATGATTAGATCATATCGCTCTTGAGAATCAAGAGCAGGATCGAGTACATTGCCTCGCTGGATATTTGCTTGATCTTTAAGAAGCACAGAAGCGATTTCGCAGCTGTTACTGTCGAGATCAATGCCCTTTGCTACTTTAGGTTTATGTGCAGTAATCACCTTGTGAAGCATAAGCCCACTGCCACAAGTGGGATCGATTACAGAGGTAGGTTTAACAAGAACAGCCAGATCAGCCATAAAGCGACTAATCATTGGCGGTGAAACAAATTCACCAGCTCCCCGAGAATCAGCTTGCCCAATGACAGTTTCGACCACATCAGGTGTTAGCTCACCAGAGATTTCCCCCCTTGCCAGAGCGAGTAAGCCCCGCCATGGATCAGGTGGTCCATGACCTCTTTGAGAATCAATATATCGCGAGAGGGATTGTAGTGTTTTAGATGTCGAGCTCATGCCATCAACCCTTCTTTTTTAAGCAGCGCCTTCAACCGATCCTCGGCTGCATACGCCGCCTGCAGCGATTCCTTGAGATTGGCGATGGCCTGATCGACGGTCATGGAGTCCTCCTCGATCACCGGCTCCACGTAGCGGGGGATGTTCAGGTTGAAATCGTTCTCGCGAATCTGGTCCTGCGTGACCACCCGGCAGATCCCTTCCACATCCTGATAGCCCTCGTACCAGCGATGGATGTTGTCAACGTGTTCCAGCAGCAGCTCGTTCTGAGCGCGGCCGGTCTTGAACTCCTTCGAGGCGTCGATGAAAAGCACCTTCTGGCGGTGGGCCTTGGGCTTGCTGTCGCGGAAGACCAGGACGCAAGGCGCGAGACCGGTTCCGTAGAAAATATTCTGACCGAGACCGATCACCGCTTCGAGCATGTCCATTTCCAGCAGCTTACGTCGAATCTCGCCCTCCTTGGACATGCGGAACAACACGCCATGGGGAAGAACCACGGTCATTCGCCCGGTCTTTCGTGCCATGGACTTGATCATGTGCTGAACCCAGGCGAAGTCGCCGGATTTGGCTGGCGGCAACCCGGCAAAGTTCCGGCCGTAAGGGTCGTTGATCCAGATGTCGTCCCCCCACTTTTCCAGGGAGAAGGGAGGATTTGCGATGACACAGTCAAAGGTGGCGAGGCTGTCGCCTGAATAAAAGGCAGGCAAGCGCAAGGTGTCGCCGCGTTCAATATGAAAATCTTCCGCACCGTGGAGAAAGAGGTTCATCCGGGCGATGGAGGATGTGGTCAGGTTCTTTTCCTGGCCATAAAGCTTGCCCAGCATGAGGTTCTCGTCGCCGCCATGCTCTTTGACATGGTGCAGCGCTTCGAGGAGCATGCCGCCAGTCCCGCAGGCTGGGTCATAGATGGTTTCCCCGGCCTTGGGTGCAAGGATGCGAACCATTAGCGAGACCACGGAGCGTGGGGTATAGAATTCACCGGCCTTTTTGTTGGTGAGGTCGGCAAATTTCTTGATTAGGTATTCATAGGCCTGGCCGAGAATGTCCGCCTTGCTGTGCTCATTGCCCAGATCAAGCGACGAGAAGTGTTCTATCAGGTCCTTGAGCAACGCATCCGAAAGGCGTTCCTTGTTGGTCCACTGGGCATCGCCGAAGATGCCATGCAGGGTGTCCGGGTTGGCCTGCTCGATGCAGCGCATCGCCTTCTGGAGTGCATGGCCGATATTGGCGCTCTTGGCCCGGACATCTTTCCAGTGGCAGCCCTCCGGAACCTGGAACCGGTGGTTCTCGGGGAACTGGGCAAATTCCACGTCGCCGTCTGATTCTTCCAGGGCCACGTCATACTCCTCGTCATAGACGTCGGAGAGCCGCTTGAAGAACAACAGCGGGAATATGTAGGTCTTGAAATCGGCCGCGTCGACAGGACCACGCAGGATGTTCGCGGATTCCCAAAGGTATGATTCGATGGCGCTTAAACTTAACATTTTCTCTTTTCGCTCTTTATCGTTCTGAACCTCAGCTGATGAAAACCTTTGTCAGTATAAAACAGGGTCACTGTCAATGCAATTACTCCTATAGCGATGATTCAACCTGTGATTGCATTTGTAACAGATGGAATGGTCAATCGCCTGTAAAATCGGTAATACATGATGAACGTAATCCCCGAATCAATCGCAATACCTGTTCCGAACATGACCGTAATACTGACCAGAGTGGGGCTATATAAACCAAGCTGGAATAGAACAAACAGACTACCGTAAAAGAGGCTGTTCACAATCAATGACTGGTAGAGCATCAGATCTGTTCGCCCTCTTCCGTAGAAGATGCTGTCGGCAATGTTGTTGAATGCAAAGGTTATGTAAAAACCAAGGGAGATAAGACTCAGCTGAAAGACCTTCTCCCAGTCAGCAACTCCCATAACCTCCCGCATGAACGAACGCCACAGCGGGATAGTGATGAGCCAGCCAAGGACAAAAACAAGAGTTAGAACACCATACCCGAAAGCCTTCGTCCTTATAGCATCTACATCCTCAGCAGTATCCCGCTTTATTAGCTCTCCCAGGGCGAGTACCGGCACAAGAAGCCAGCCCCATATAAAATTGTTGGTAACCCAGAATGTCCCCTGCTCCTGCACCATGTTTACGAGCCGGATTACCATTAAAATGAAGGCTGCATTCCGAACGAACGACTCGAGACCTGAAATCCCGCCGACCCGAAACCAGGCTCTCAGGCAACCCAGATCAAGTTTGAAACTGTAACCGGGAACCAGGTAACCTTCTCTTCTGAGCATATTAACTAAAATACTCAGGAGGATGAAATTAACAATGATGTTGGTAATAGCAATACCATTCACCCCCAACTGGAGGGAGAAAGGCAACGAACTTAAGAAAATTGTATCAAAGAGAACCGAGAGTACGAGCTGAATTCCGAGAATGAAAAGCAACCTGATCTCTCTCTTCAACACAACCAGGGTAAGTGTGAGAAATCGTACCAAGGCAGCGAAAAGTGCAGATACTGCCTTCAGGCGAATGTACCGCACAGTAGCCTCGACGAGTTCGGTCTTCTGTGCCATGAACACAATCATCGGCCGGGCAAATAGCAGGGTAAGTATTGAAAGGATTCCATAAAGCGCTGCAGTGAGGATAAACCCGTTCGATACAGCGTTGTTGAAACGGCTTCTGTCATGCAGGAATCTTCCGATCAGGAAAAACATCGGCAGTATAAGTGATTCATGAACCACCTCGTAGGTAATATTCAGCCAGGCAAGCTGTGAGGCTATATTGTATCCCCAGTCTCCCGGTAACGTTCCGAGAAAATGGATACGAACTGTCATGTAGATAGTTGGAAGCAGCCCCATCAATATAAGAACACCGAGCAGTTTGAAGTTGATCTGTTTGAATGATGTCCCAGTTGAAAATATAAGATTCCCGATATTACCCTGCAACTTTTTCATAATTCCCCCTGATATTCTGTTGCACTTCACAGGCCTCCACTAACCTGCTCCGAAACGCTTCACGAAGATCCTTCCTTATCGACTTTGGAGGTTTAACACCAACAACTGACCGCCTTCCACAAGCAATATCGAAAAGAAGCTCTTTGCAGATAATATGCTCCTTCGGCCGATTTTCGATCATCGCAAATCCCTCACGGATTGCCTTGATCCGGTCAAAAAGCAATCTTTGAGAATGAGACAGAGCATTCAGCCTGTTCTCAAGATTTCGCGACCTTCGTGATTGTCGGTCCGGCTGGAATCTTCTTCTTTCCATAGCATTCGCAAGTTCTCCAACGAGCCCCCTGTCTTCAATGCTTTTTATCAGAATTGTGTAGAGATCAATCAAATGGCGCACATCCCCGGCCGCATAAGCTGCTGCATCAGGAGGCAGAGGCCGCGTCCTCCAGTCAGATTTCTGGTATTTCTTTTTTGTTTCCGATACTTGAACAGCAAGATATCTGCTGAGTACAGAGTTGAGTCCACCAACGTTCGTATCCAGAACCCCTGCTATTGTGTGGAGGTCGATAACCGGATACATAACTATTCCATAAAGGCGGTAAACCAGCGCCATATCGCTGCCGGCATCAAAGAATACTTTGATAAACTGTTTGTGAGTTAATGTGGTGCAAACTTCTTCTTCCGATACCGCAAGGGCATCAATGAGATAGACTTCTTTCCCGTCATAGAGCTGAATCAGGCAAAGCTTCTCTCCATACCCATGCCTGCTGTAATCTGCTTCAAGATCCATCCCGACAATTTTTACTTGTTCATTATAAAGATGCTTACGAAGTTCAATCAGACCTTCTTCAGTGTCTATAAAAAAATAATTCTTCATCATACTCCCCAATTTCATCTGTAAGAAAACACCCCGAGGCAGATCTGCCCCGGGATGAGATTCTTCAGTCAGTGCAAGCAGAAAATCTGAATAACGGACAGCGCTCATCATTACGATAGACCGTAACAACACCACCGTCTTCCGCTATAAGAACACTGCAATTCTGAAGCTCCATACTCTTGCCTGTCGAATCCAATACCAGAAATGGCGATGGCAAAATGGTAACCAGATAACGTCCACCGCTAAGCTCATACACGGTTCCACGGTGCAGGATTGTGCTTACATCATCAGGGGAGATCCCACGCTCCACCATTCTCTGACGAGCGTGGTTCGATAAAGAGATACGATCCGGTGACCCGGAAAACCTACATGGCATATTAGCCCTCCTCAATAAGGTTTTCAGAGATCAACTCTCAGGTGAGCCATGGTGAGCTCTTAGAGCAGACTTCTGTAATATTTTTATGAGTTCCCTACCGGAACTCAGTATTTCTGACTCTGTTTGCCTCCACCTCATCAATTTCCGCGTTGAAAGATATACGATGAGCCTGCCGGATCCACCACCAGGCCTGAAATAGATGCCTTCTATGAGATCCTGGCCCCCATCCGGTTCGTAGATTCTGGAGACCCCTGCGCACTTCAACGGCTACTTCCTGAACCATGGGAGACAGATCCTCCTCGGAAACCTTGCGTAAGACCGGATCAATTGAATGCCCTTTACCGGTTTGTTTTACCGCCAGATCATCCAGTGCCCGCAGATACGCCGTGCGCCATACAGGATCAGGCTCCATTCGCGAGGGGTCAAAGCCTTCAAAATCATGTAGTGGTGTGTTTAACATCCGGCTTTCAGGATTACCCTTTATCGGTTTAAGCTTATCGAGTAAATACAGCGTCATGCTACGGCGCACATCCCGTAAGTCATCAGGTTTACTGATCAGCCGCAGGATATGGTCAATAGCGTCGGGAATCACGGAAAGTGGAACCTCGGATCTGTCCAGATGAAGAAGATTATTACCAACACTCAGCGCCGGCAGACTGCGAAACGTGAGCAGCAAGGGCTTGAGCACCTTCCACCAGCCAAGAATTGATCCCCCGACTATTGCTGCAGACGTTGCCAGGTATAATTCTGTGTCCGGTGCTACATCGGGATCACGGAACTTTCCACGAAGGCTTCGTAATAACTCAAGGGATTGTTCAGCCAATTGCTGTATATCTTCAGGATCTCCAGGAAGCAAACCTTCTTCAATACGAATAGCTTCAGCTGCGAGGCATACTTCGATGGAGAACTTCAATGATTCATCGATAGATTCCTTCTGTAGACGATCAAGTACATCCTTTATTGCGACTTGATCATGCTGATCGAATTTCGTCCCTGCAACGTACGCCTGCCACAGGGAAACTCCCATCATCACATCAGGTACATACCTCTGTACGAAACTAAGTAACGATGATATGAGTACCCGCTCTTCAGGTAGTCCGAGGTCATTCCAAATAGCATAGGGCACGTCGATTATTCGGTTATCATATTCAAACTTGGCCCATATCGATTCTGGATCTGGATTCTCAAGCTCAATCGCCACCAGAAAAATATGCCCCCACATGTCTGTGCTGTTCTGGATGTGTTCGCGTGATTGTGTATTCCCGAGTGCTGCGGATATAAGGCAGGGAACTGTCAAACGGGAGAAGGATGTAAGCTCCGCAGGATTCCGCGGAACGAGTATGTCACTGCTTGCAGAAAACACATTGATAAACTGACGGAATTCTTGGGAAAGAACAAAATTATTTGCAAAAAGAGCTACATCATCAGTCGACTTCTCATCTGCTTCTGATAAAGCCTGAATCCATTCTTTTGTTACATAAGCTATCCACATATCGAGAAGAGCGGAGTCTCCCCAATTATCGTTACCAAGGGTCAGGACCCGTCTTACCAGCAACGGATCATCGCCTGCGAACTCGATTAACTTCCAAAGCCATTCATCGACATCTGGATCGTCCATCTGCCACCGGGTACCTGCAATCCACAGCCAGAGAAGACTGATCACCGGATTGTCGGTACCCAGGGTTTCATCCAGCATCAGACCAAGAACATCCCGGGAAAACTGACGATTGAGGAAAGGGGCACCAGGTTTGCTATTGGCTCGGTTAACCCACTCCTTGAGTGCTGGTTTTACATCTCCTGACAAGAAAATCCCGGCAAGAGTCTCAACCATCTCATCATAATCAGTATCTTCTTCTCCCAGAGGCATTATCTGATCTTCAGGATGCACCTGTGATTCAGAGAACAAAAATCCGAAAAGCTTTTCCTGATCCTTAAGGCCCTTTTTCGCAGACTCCTCGATAATGGTTTGTTCGATCATTTTGACGACATAAGGATCCTTGGTGGCCAGTGCAAGTATCGCCTCAAGCGTTTGCGCTATAGCAGGATAGTTTTCGTACCTTGATTGGAACTTTGTTTCACCAGAGGAATTCCTCCTGACAGCAAACACAGTCTCAAGAAGAGTGATTAACTGACTGATTTCAAGTTTGTTGATAAAGTCCTGTAGTTGTTCAGGATACCAATGAAACATGACCCAGATTCTGAGGAAGATCTCTATGGGCTGATCCTCAGCTTCTCTATCAGCTGATTTTGGTGCTATCTGAATAGGCGTTTGATTGAGGTTCGGAATTACCAGAGATAATACCGAAAATACCAGCGGTTCTGGAAGCTCATCATTAAAACCTTCCAGTAGCCGAACAGTATCATCAGTTACTTCTGCTTCCAGGTAAAAACGAATACGATCTGCCAGCCGAAGCTCTTTTAGCCAGGAATAAACAGGTTTGGGTAAATTCGTCTCTTTAAGAAACGTCAGGAGATATCCATCCTTAAACATCTCATCCAAAACTTCCCGAAATTCTGGTAGATCCTCGAGGTGTTCCCAGTCAAGATTCTGCTTTTCCTGCTGTCTGCGAGAAGGCTCGATTTCTTTCAGCTCATCAAAGTCTCCTAATAGAGCGGCCATACGCAAAAGCGGCTCGTCAGCGCCAGTTCGTTTGGCAATGGTATCGAGCTTGTGTAGAACAGACTTCAGTGCATGGACCTGTTCCTGGGAATCCATTCCCCGGTCTTCATCTGAATCCTGATCGAGTAGCATCCAGGATGTACACCAGTCCACGTACCTGTCAGATAAATGCGCGAAGGTTCCTTCTGGAAACGGGTTATTGGATAACGGCCTAATAAACGTCATATCTTACTCCCAAAACGATCATTGGGAGGCCCCTGTGAAGAACAGGGACGGGCCAGACCAAACAGTCTGCTTAACACCCATTCTGGGCGTCTATTCCCTAACCAGGTTAATAGTAGCCTATAATGTTTGCGCAGTCAATAAAAACCTGGCGTGCTACAAAATCAATGAGGAGTACTTATCAACCGCTCCAGCCTACTGAGCATTTCTTCCCGGGCATCAGGATAATCTTCCAGTACATTAAGAACATGTGCCAGTACATCCTGTAGGACTGTATCAGTACAGAATCTGGTTCTGTATCGGCATATTTTCTTAGTATTATCAGGCAGCTGCATCTCGATAAGTCGCAACTCCTGCTTGATTAAATTGAGGGTATACAGGAAATCCTCCTGGTGGAGTGCAGTTTCCTGTAATCTGCTGAGCCTCTGCTCTTTTTCCATAATAAACTTCCAAAGAACATGTTCTTCTTGTTGCTGTTGCCTGACATGTGCTCGTCCCAGTATAAAGCACAGATGATATTGTTTGTGACGACTCAGCGCAGCTATCGACACCGAAAACCGTTTCGCTATGTTCCGGTACGAATCCCCGGAGATGAGCGCCTGATTAACCTCAAGTGAGTTAGCATGTGTACAAATCGAACATTTGCGCCCCATGTATACCCCTTCAACTAAAGTTTCCATTGAGCTAAATACGGTGACAGGTGACACGTGGTGACAGACAAATCAAGGTTATATGCAAATAGTATGTCCTATCGAGCCTTAACCCAAAAATGCCTGACATCACCCGTCACCCCGACATCGCTACTCTACTCGATACTCTGGACGCAGTTGGATTCCCTGGTAATATCGTCCATACTTGGTCTTTTTATAGGGATACCCCTGCTCCTGTAATGCCTCCTTCCAGGCTCTTCCGAGAAAAGGCTTGTATCCATTTTCTTCGCACCATTTCTCATAAGCAGTACGCAATTTACTGGCAGAAGTAGAAAAGGAACCTCCGATTTCACAGCAATCTTCAATAAAAGCACCTATCAGGTCCTCATCCTGCCTGTATACCTCTGTTGCAGTCTGGATCGTTTCGCTATCTCCATACCCGTCTTTATACCAACGGACTGCCCCACTGATTATCCATGCAAGGATGAATGGACCTGACTGTTCCCACAATTTGGCTGCATAATCCGGGTCTCTCAAACCCTCTGGGACAATATTCTGAAAAGGAAATAGTCTTACTCGTCTCCAGATTCCGGTATCCCTGCCGGTTATCCGCGGCTTATGATTGGTGAGAATTGCGATTGACGCGCAGGGGCGATAGGTAAAGGTATGTTCGCCCTTTCTACTCACCGCGATGGAATCCCCCCCTGTTAGGGCTTTAATCCGACCTTCATCCAGGTGTATTCCGTTTGAAGGTTCTGCCGCATAGGTAAAGCGGACCCCCCTAAGAGCCGCCAGATCATCAGAATGACCAGCTGCACGACGATTTGTCTGAAGGGTTTCGATGGCAACTGGAGCTGCATAATCCCCCAGACACCGGGCAATTGTCTCAAACGTAACGCTTTTTGAGTTCGCACCTTCCCCATAGGCAATTATGACGCGCTCTTTCGGCGTTCGACCGCTTGCACACGATCCTGCAAAGCGATTGAGCGCAGACTTGAGGTCCGGTTTTCCATTGCTGACAAATTCCATCAACTCGAGCCATGCCTTGGGATCGTGGTCAGGATCAGGAGCTATGCCA
This sequence comes from Marispirochaeta aestuarii, assembly GCF_002087085.1. Lineage (NCBI taxonomy): Bacteria > Pseudomonadati > Spirochaetota > Spirochaetia > Spirochaetales > Spirochaetaceae > Marispirochaeta > Marispirochaeta aestuarii. Next base: position 54,589 of record NZ_MWQY01000022.1, read on the forward strand.
GTAATCTTTGAAAGCATCAAATCAGGACTGTGCTCTATCTTTACTCCTGTCCTGAGATTGAATACTCCTGATGGAGTATTGAGCAGGTCAGGATCAGCGTCGAAATCCGAATCATCACACGCTATCTGAGGGTCTCGAGCAGCGAGGTTAAGCATTGCCTTTATCCTTGAATAACTCTCTGACCGTTTGGCGTGATCTGCCATTTCCTTTCGCTTCTCAGTATCACCTATTAAATAGGCCTCTGAATACATTGACCGGACAACCTGACGCGCCAGGTTATAGTGATACATCTTAGTATCCCGAATCCAGCGTGTTCCATCATAAACCATCCATGACCCTGAAGTATGGTTGTATTTGGCTATTTTGCGGTACATGTCAGCGTACCGTTCCGAATTACCCAGATCAGTCAATTTCCGGTGTGGACGGCAGACAACCGATTGACTTTGAAGGGTAACGTAATCCTTGATTATCGAGACGATACCATCGTTTGCATGACAGCCTTCATCACATGAGAAGCGAATAGGCTCTCCAACAGCAGGATCCGGAATAGCTACCGTCTGAACATTCTGGTCATTTATACTTTTCATGTGCAGCCGCCTTTTTGGTAGGCATGAACTTCGTAGTGAGTGTCCGATCAACACGGCGAATCTCTGAAGCATGAATGCTGAAAACTGCACCAACCTCACAAAAACTGTTTGCATTGATCTGCTCGACTATCCATTCCGCAATCTCGGCAATCTCTTCAGGGAGTATTACTGTCTTCACTTAGCCCTCCCGTTCGCCTTGCGGTAGCCAGCTGCTATAAAGTCGTTGAGAATTTCCGGAGTCAGGAAAGTACGTCCCCCAAGCTTAATTGTGTCGATCAAGCCTGCGGATGACCATTTCCTGATGGTGATAGGTGCGACACAAAGCAGCTTTGCAGCTTCTTCATAACTGAGGAGACGTTTTTCATTGGAAATTGGAGAAACAAGTAGGTCTTTAGACATGGGTAGACCTCATAAATACCTCGAGAAATTTCTCGAGAAATAGTGAGTCTTCCGGTCTACCTTCTCGACCTTCTGGAACCCTGCGATCAACTCACGCAGTTTTCCACTGATAGAAAGATAGCATCTTCCAATTGGTGTGCCAGGTGTTTCTATCAGAAATATTAAGGATGCCTATGGAAGTGATTTGACGGTCACTTTTGACAAGAGCACCCTCGCCTTGAGTCTTGTATATTCAGATGCAGACTCAAGATCATCTAAAATTGTTGTACAGTTGCATTTCTGTTCCAGGTCGTAGTCACGATATAACCTTAGCGTTAGACGATGAAAAGCTAAGGATAATTCTGAAATCCCTTCTTGCGACGGATCCAGCTTGTTTCTATCATCAGGAAAATCAGGCGCCTTTATTCGCACAGATCTGTCTCTACCAATCATGATCTTATGTTGTTCTGAACTGTTTCTTTTCGCATTCAAAAAGAGTGCGGCCTCTAATTTGATAGCTAACTGTAGAGGTATACGCCCAGTCTTCACGAAGCGCCTGAAATCGGTCCAGTGAATATCAGATATTATCGACATTCTCCTTAATGATATTCCAATCTCATCGCTTAGCTTGGCAAAGTTCAGCCGGATCTTCATGATTTCCTCACTGTATGAATTATATAAAAAAATACAGGAAGAGACAAGCATATATAGTACCTGTTCGCTCTTATTACTCATCTTCCACACCACAGATAGCGCTTTATATGATAACATATACAGCCTTTTTCGAGTATATACAGGCAAATAATGACATACGTTAACACTTACGTTTAAGCATATATTCTACATTCTCCATATGTTGGCTCAAAATCTCACATAACTCATTAAGTTTCGTTTAGCTACGCAGATTCTGCAGTTCCTATGATGGTAAACATTCTTCTCTGCGCTTCAGCCACATCTTCCATCCCATCAATGTGATAATAATGAGAAGTCATGGATTTACTCATATGGCCTGTAAGCCGTTGAATCTTCTCAATAGGAACTCGACTTTCAAGAAGCAACGTATTGAAGAAATGCCGGTGCGAATGAAACGTAATATTCCGCTGTATTCGGATTCGCTCCGTAATACCTATTCTCACTAACGCCTCATAAAACGGTTTTGTTAATACTGAATCATTACAGGGACGGCCAGGTTTGTATGTTGAAAAGAAAACATACTCATCGATCCTGTATCCCCAGGGATTCAGATCAATACATTTTTTGAGTGCATCATACACACTTTCAGGAATGGGAACAGATCGCGATTCCTGACCATTCTTAGTTCCCAGCCTGTAACCACCGTTAGAATCAGACCATACACCACGCACAGTTACCCGGCCAGGCTCTATATCTGAAATATGAAGACCCTGAATCTCCCCCAGCCTGAAGCCGGCTGATGCAGCTAACATTGACGCAGCAAATGGTCTGGGATCGGTTATATCCCATGCTTCGCGGAAAAGGTTCTGAACCTCTTCCTGAGTTAATATTCCTCTTGCTTTGTTCTTGACAGCAGCTCGTTCAATTCGGATGTTATGCCGTATCAACTGTGCTTCATCAGCAGCATCAATTATCTGTTTTAACACGCCAAGGGCCTGGTTTATTGTTGCCCCGGCATAACCTTCTGTGAAAAGTTGGTTTCTGAACCGCCTCACAGTAGCGGTATCTAAGTCCTGAAGCCTTACTTTACCGAGACTGCGTATAACATGATGGTCAAGAAGATTGTTATTTCGTTGACATTGCTGTTTGGATATACGCTTCCCTGCTGACCGTTTGGATACAGTATGCTCCCCGTCCCAATCGAAAAAGTGACTTTTCAATTCTCCGGATTCCGGATCCGGCCTTCTATCGCACATATCAGCAATAGTGGAATACGCAGCTGCAGAAATCTTTCCCCTTGTTACATACTCCCATGCTGCGGACTCTGCCTTCCGTTTGGTAGTTTCCCCTGTTGACCTTCCGGCGGTATATGTACCATCTGGAAGCAGGTACCGGGCGTAAAAATACCTTGATTTTTTCCGTTTAAACAGTCTGAAAGGTGCTTTCTCGGGCATGATGCTTCCCCTTTTCCAAGGTGGTCCAGTTTTCTGGTGTCACCTTGGTGTCAATTGGAGATATTGGAAGCACAACGCCCGATGTAGGGTAGTTGTTTATAAAATCGCAACCTGTTACAGCGTAACAAGTTAGTTTGCCGGAGACCGGACTTGAACCGGTACGGGCTTATTAAGCCCGGGGGATTTTAAGT